>JBJTSJ010000327.1:0-15632 GCA_046076605.1 Tabrizicola sp. | reverse complement strand
AGAAGGGCAGCCCTTCGATATCGCCCACCGTGCCGCCGATTTCACAGAGCATGAAATCCACCTCCTCATCGCCGATGCGCAGGAAGTCCTTGATTTCATTGGTGACGTGCGGGATGACCTGAATGGTCTTGCCGAGATAATCGCCGCGGCGTTCCTTTTCCAGCACGTTGGAATAGATGCGGCCCGAGGAAATCGAGTCGGTCGTGCGCGCATGCACCCCCGTGAAGCGTTCGTAATGGCCAAGGTCGAGGTCGGTTTCGGCGCCGTCATCAGTGACGAAAACCTCGCCATGTTCGAAAGGCGACATCGTGCCGGGGTCGACGTTCAGGTAGGGGTCAAGCTTGCGTAGGCGGACGGTGTAGCCGCGGGCCTGCAACAGCGCGCCGAGAGCGGCAGAGGCCAGGCCCTTGCCGAGGGAGGAAACGACGCCGCCGGTGATGAAGATGTAACGCGCCAAGGCGGACTCCCGTGTTTGTCGGCGATTCGGATCAGGTGGAATCGCGGCACCACGGGAGTCGAGGTATAGCGACTCCCGCAAGGGTTAGCAACGCCTGCCCCGCTAGATCATGCGGGAGAAGCGGGGACAGACTGCAAGCAGTTGTGGGATCAGGGGTTCGTGGCCGGCCCGGCCGGTTCATCGGCGCGCGGCGGGGTGGCGGGCGCGTCGCCCGTACCGCCCGAGGTGCCGGGCAGCGTCAGGTCGGTGCCCGCCAAGCCGCCGCCCGTTGCGGGGGCTTCGGTCGCGGGGGCTTCCGCCGGGGCATCCGTAGTGGCCGTATCGACGACCGAGCCGCCTTCGCCATCGCGGGTGGCAAGGATCGTCAGCGTGACCGAGGTCACGATAAAGGCGCAGGCGAAGATCCAGGTCAGCTTGGAGAGCGCCGTGGCCGCACCGCAGGCCGACATCGTGCCGCCGCCGCCGCCGCCCATGCCCAGTCCGCCGCCCTCGGAGCGCTGCAGAAGCACGACGCCGATCAGGAGAAGGGCGAGGATCAGGTGGATGGTGAGGACGACGTTTTCCAAGGAGAGGCTCCGGCGGGCTTCTGTGCGGCTGACGCGCCTATCTAGGCGGAAGGGGGCCAAGGCGCAAGGGTGTGCGCAAGTGTCCCGGGGCGGGGGAGCCGTCCTCGGGGCATCGAACCCCTCGGACGGCGCTGCTGCGGAGCGGTCCTGCATCGGGGCGCTTCCAGCGGGCGGCGGATGCCTCCGGCCGAAGCATTCGGGACATGGGCAAGACGCGGGATGTGGGGAGCGGGACGGTCAGGCGCCCTGGTGGACGGCCGAAAGCTTGTTGCCGTCGGGATCGCGGACATAGGCGGCATAGAAGGCCGGGCCATAGGGGCGCAGGCCCGGGGCGCCTTCGTCGGTACCGCCATGGGCCAGGGCGGCCCTGTGGAAGGCGCGGACGGCTTCCTGGTCGGGAGCCACCAGTGCGGGCATCGATCCATTGCCGACCGTCGCGGGCTTGCCGTCGAAGGGCAGCGTGATCCAAAGCCGGGTGCGGCGGTCGTCTGGCAGGCCATAGCCGACCTCGGTCGCTTCGGTCGCGCGGCGGATCATGCCGAGGGGCGCAAGGGCAGCATCATAGAACCGCGCGGCGCGTTCCAGGTCGTTGGTGCCTAGGGTAAGGTAGAGAAAGGTCTCAGCCATCGACTTCGTCCGTGGTCTGCTGGCCGGACAGGCGTTGGCGCAGGATCGACCAGCTCATCCCGATGCCAAGGATGAGGGACAGGACCAGGATGCCCAGCCAGATGTTCAGGGCCGAATTCTGCAGCCCCAGAAGGCCCCAGTCTGTCAGCACCCAAAGGCCCGCCGCGAAGATCGCCGCGATGATCAATGCTCCGAGAATGCCGATCGAGCGCATCGTGGCCACCAGGTAGACCATGGCGGCGACGACGAGGATCAGGCCGATGAACACGATCAGCGGGGTCTGCTCGCCCCAGGCGCCGCGCGCCCAGGCGACATAGCTCCACTCGGTCGGGTTGTAGATCGCGGTGATCAGAAGAAAGGCGCCAAGCCAGCGCAGAAGGATGCCCATGATCTTGTTCCTTTCGATGTCCTTTCGGCATGCTACCCTTGGGAACGCCACAGGCAAGGGGTTGGGATGGACGCGCTATACGACGACCCGGCGCTGGCGCGGTTCTACGACTTGGACAATCCCTGGCCTGCGGACTTCGACTGGTTCCTGACGCTGATCTCGGGTGCCCGGTCCGTGCTTGATCTCGGCTGTGGCACCGGGATCTTTTCGGTGGCCCTGGCAGAGCGGGGGGCCGAAGTGGTGGGGGTCGATCCGGCGGCGGCCATGCTGGAGGTTGCCCGGGCGAGGCCGGGAGGCGAGGCCGTGCGCTGGATCCAGGCGCAAGCGCAGGGGCTGGATCTGGGGCGGCATTTCGAGGCGGTGGTGATGACCGGCCATGCGTTTCAGACCCTGCTGACGGCTCCGGACCGGGCGGCCTGTCTTGCGACGATCGCCCGGCATCTGGCGCCATGCGGGCGGTTCTTCTTCGACAGCCGCAATCCCGAGGCGCGCGAATGGGAGCAATGGAGGCCCGAGGCCACGCGCGAGGTGCTGCCGCATCCTGACCTGGGCCAGGTCGAGCGGTGGACTTCGGCCGAAGAGACAGAGGAGCCGGGGGTGATCGCGTACCAGACCCATTACCGGCTGCAGGACGGGCGGCACTGGCAGGCTCGGTCGCGCATCGCCTTTCCGGGGTTTGACGCGCTGCAGTCGGCGATTGCGGCGGCGGGATTGCGGGTGGACCGCTGGTATGGCGATCCGGCAGGCGGGCCAATTCGTCCGGCCTGCCCGGATTTCATTCCGGTCGGAGGGCTGCGCTGAGCGGACCGAACCGGCCCGCGCGTTTCAAGGGTTTCCCCCTTGCCTATCGGTCGCTATACCCCGCGTGGTTTGTCTGATGACTCGAAGGGATCGGGAATGGCCAACGTCGTCGTTGTGGGTGCCCAGTGGGGCGATGAGGGCAAAGGCAAGCTGGTCGACTGGCTGTCCGAACGCGCCGATGTCATCGCGCGGTTCCAGGGTGGGCACAACGCGGGCCATACGCTGGTCATCGGGAACACGGTCTACAAGCTGTCGCTGCTGCCCTCGGGCATCGTGCGCGGCGGCAAGCTGTCGGTCATCGGCAACGGCGTCGTAGTCGACCCCTGGCATCTGGTGGCCGAGATCGACAAGCTGCGCGGGCAAGGGGTGGACGTCAGCCCCGAGAACCTGATGCTGGCCGAGAACGCCAGCCTGATCCTGCCGATCCATGGCGAGTTGGACCGGGGTCGCGAGGCACAGACTTCGGTGGCCAAGATCGGGACCACGGGGCGCGGGATCGGCCCGGCCTATGAGGACAAGGTGGGGCGGCGGGCCATTCGCGTCGCGGACCTGTTCGATGCGGCCACGCTGGAGTTGCGGATCGGGCGGCTCCTCACGCACCACAACGCGCTGCGCGCGGGGCTTGGTCTGGACCCGGTGGACCCTGCCGCGCTGAAGGCGCAGCTGATGGAGATCGCGCCGAAGTTGAAGCCCTATGCGGGGCCGGTGTGGAAAGTGCTGAACGAGGCACGGCGGGCGGGAAAGCGCATCCTGTTCGAAGGCGCGCAGGGCTCGCTTCTGGACATCGACTACGGAACCTATCCCTTCGTGACCTCCTCCAACACCATCGCGGGGCAGGCGGCGACGGGGACCGGGGTAGGGCCCACGGCGATCGACTTCGTGCTGGGGATCGTGAAAGCCTATACGACGCGGGTGGGCGAAGGCCCGTTCCCGGCGGAACTGCACGATGCGGACGGCGAGCGGCTGGGCGAGCGCGGGCATGAGTTCGGCACGGTGACGGGCCGCAAGCGGCGCTGCGGCTGGTTCGATGCAGTGCTGGTGCGGCAGACCTGCGCGACCTCCGGCGTGTCGGGCATTGCGCTGACCAAGCTGGACGTGCTGGACGGATTCAAGACGCTGAAGATCTGCGTGGCCTATGACCTCGACGGGCAGCGGCTGGACTACCTGCCGATTGCCGCCGATGAACAGGCGCGCTGCACGCCGATCTACGAAGAGCTGGAAGGGTGGTCGGAAACCACCGCCGGGGCGCGGTCCTGGGCGCAACTGCCCGGTGCGGCGATCAAATATGTCCGCCGGATCGAGGAGTTGATCCAGTGTCCGGTCGCGCTACTGTCCACCTCGCCCGAGCGGGACGACACGATCCTGGTGACCGACCCGTTTGCGGATTGATGGGCGCGGATTGATGGGCGGGCTCATCGTGCGGCTTCGCCTTCACTTCGCAAGGCGCGGGCTGGGATTAGTCCGGGGAGAGAAAAGATGGCGCTAAGCTACAAGGCCCGCAGACGCTGGGCGCTGGTGATCCTGTTGATCGGCCTGCCTTTGTATGTCGTCGTGGCGGTGAACCTGATCGACCTGTTCGGCCGGCCGTCGGTGCTGGTGGAACTGGCGGTCTACGTGGCGCTGGGCTTCCTCTGGGCCCTGCCGTTCCGCTTTATCTTCCGGGGCATCGGGCAGGCCGATCCGGATGCAAAAAAGACGGACGGGCGGGGCCCATCCGTCTGATCCTTGCAGTTTGACCTGGGCTCAGGTCAGGCGGCGGGCTTCGGCCAGGTAGGGCGAGGTGTCGGCCAGGCTGTAATGGCCACGGGTCACCTTTTCGATCCGGCCGGTCCGCAGAAGCGTGCCAAAGCTGCGCAACCCATCCTCGCGGCTGACCGGCTTGCCGCCGGCCGAGGCCATCATCCGCCGCATCAGCTGCGGGCGGGTGAATTGTTCGCGCTTCTCGATGCAGGTGGCATAGGCGGCGGCGGCTTCCAGCATCTCGGCCATCGACTTGGCGCCAACGTTTTCTGCGAAAGCCGCCAGGCCGGATTCGTCGATCTCGCGGCTGTCTTCGGCCAGATCCTCATCCTCGTCAGCGTTGGTTGCCGGGCCGTAGGACGGCTTTTCCAGCGCGATGTTGCGGGCCGGGGCGGCCGACATCGCCAGCGCGGCACCAGCGCCGATCGCACCCGAGAGCCTGCCGGTGCGGACCGCGACCATCGGCTGGTCATCGGGACGGGCCGGGGCAATGCCGGGCTGGGGTGGGGACACAAGCGGTTCGGCGACAGGAGTGGCCACGGCAGGTCCGACGCGGTCAACGCGCTGTTCGGACACCAGAACCAGCGGCGGCGGGCTGATCATGCCGGGGCGGATCGTGCCGGGGCGCGGTTCCTGCGGACGGATGTTGACCGACTTGCGGCGGGTCGGCTTGACCTCGGCCGCAGCCTCCTGGCTGGCGAAATCATCGGGCTGGATCGCCTCGGCCAGATCGTCGCGGTAGGGGTCCAGGTTCACGTCGGCGCGCGGCGCGTCATAGTCCAGATCGGCGCGGTCGGCTTCGGTCGTGGCAACGGCGTTCTTCAGATGCGAAAGCGCCTCTTGCCGGCGACGGTTCGCTTCCTCGGCCATCACCTCTTCGGCTTGCTGCATCAGGCGCGCGATTTCATCCGATTCGCTTTCCGAGGCCATGACCCGGGTTGCGCCCGGATCGCGGTCCGCAGCGTCCAGATCTTCGCTGGGATGCAGCCGGACCACGCGCGAGCCCAGGCGACGCGACCGCTTGTTGGACTTGGCGACCGGGATCTCGGGCTCGGGCTCGATTGCGTCAAGCGCGGCTGGGGTGTCGGCAACAGCGACCTCTGCTTCGGCGACGGTGGCTTCTGCATACCCAGGTTCGACTGCGTCAGCGTCTGACGCAAGGGTCAGCGCGTCAGCGGGCTCTTGCGGCGCAAGGCTGATCTCGCTGTCAGCGAATGCCGGCTCATCCAGCAGCTGCGGGGCGTCAAGCGCGGCAAGGGCGGCCGCATCCGCGTCCGTCGCATCGAGCGCCTCAAGATCGGCCAGTGAGGGTTCGTCCTGGTCAAGACCATCCAGCGCCTCCAGATCGTCAAGTTCGGCCTGATCCAGGCCAAGACCGTCCAAAGCCGCCAGATCGGCAAGGTCTTCGCTGTCGGCGCTGGTTTCGGCTGCCAGCGACATGTCGAGATCGGCCTCGGCAAAGGCAGGCTCTTCCTCGGCTTCGACGAAGGGGCTGTAGTCTTCGGCCAAATCTTCCGCCGCCGCGGTAGCGACGGTTTCCAGACGGTCGGCCCAGGGGTCGGACGCTGCGACTGCCGCGGCTTCGGCATCGTCAGCCATCGACACGGCGGAAAGATCGGCAGAGTCATCATCCGCGATCAGCGCGCCCAGACGGGCCGCAACATCCGGCGTATCTGCGTCCAGGCTGTCCAGGTGGTCCGACAGATCGGCTGCAGCCGCCGTCGCATCAAGTGCTGCACCCAGGTCAAGATCGGGGTCCATCGACTCGGCCACGAAGGGCGAGGCGGGGCTTGTCAGGTCGGCAGCCGCCGGGTTCACCGCGCGGCGGATGCGGGCAAGCTTTGCCGCAACCCCATCCGGGATGACATCCTGTACCGAAGGCTCGGGCGCGGCTGCGGGTTCTTCGACGACGAAGTCGGTCATGCCCGGCTCGGTCGACTGACGGCGGGCCACCTGGTTGAGCAGGATGCGCGGGGTGACGGCAGGCTCTGCCGCAGCAGCCTCGGCCAGTGCCTCGGCGCGCGGGGTGTCGTCGCGCTGTGCAGCAGCGGCAGCAAGCCGCGACACTTCGCGTTCGGCAAGGCGGTGCAGCATCGCGGCATCGGGCGGCGGAGGTTCAGCGCCGAAGTGGCGGTCCTGCGCGGCGAGATCGCGGAAGTATTCGGCAATCGCCTTCATGGTGTCGAACGGGTTCTCGAAGCCTTCCAGCGTGCAGCTGAAAGTCCCATAGGACACGGTCAGGATCTTGCTTTCACTGGTCATGACTGGACAGCCTTTCGCCTTGGTTGTCACAAGATAGTTCTCTGGACCGTCCTATTGCATGGACAGACCGGGGTAATTTGATGGATTGATTGTGGCCGGCCCCCGGGGAATCTGCCTTAATTGGATACAGTCTTACATGAAACTGCCGATTGTCCAATCAACCAGCGGTGTAACGCTTGCCGGGGGCGGTCCGTTTCCGGCCCGCGATCTTGCCTTGGCGCTAAAACGCGCGCCGCTGCCGGTGGCGGCGGATGGTGGGGCTGACCGGCTGCTTCAGCTGGGGGTCACGCCGCAGGCTGTGATCGGCGACATGGATTCGATTTCGCTTGCGGCGCGCGCTGCGATTCCCTTGGCGCGCCAGCATCTTGTGGCGGAACAGGTCACCACCGACTTCGACAAGGCCCTGCGCCTGATCGAGGCGCCGCTGGTTCTGGCCCTGGGCTTTGCTGGCGCGCGGCTGGACCATGGCCTTGCGGCCTTTTCCACCCTGATCGCCCGGGCGGAGCGGCGGTGTCTCTTGATCGGCCCGAAGGACTTTGCCTTTGCCGCCCCGCCCCGGCTGGAGCTGGACCTGAGCCCCGGCGACCCCCTCTCTCTGTTTCCCATGGCACCGCTCACCGGGACGAGTGCAGGCCTTCAATGGCCAATCGCGGGCATCGACTTTGCCCCGGACGGTATGATCGGCACCTCGAACCGGGTGGTGGCGCGCAAGGTGGTGCTGGAGTTCGACCGCAGGGGGATGCTGGTGATCCTGCCCCGTCGCAGGCTTGACGCGGCGATCAGGGCGCTTCGGTCAGCATCGTGACCTGGGGCTCGCGCGCCTTGGCCTTTGCGGCCAGCCGTTCGCGGTAGATGATGTACAGCCCCGAGGACACGATGATCGCGATGCCGATCCAGGTCAGCCGGTTCGGGAAGTCGCCGAAGATCAGGTAGCCGAGGATCACGGCCGTCACGATCTCGCAGTAGTGCAAGGGCGCAAGGGTGGCCGAGGGGGCGAATTTCAGCGCATAGGTCATGCACATGTGGCTGACCGCGGCCCAGAAGCCCACGCCGAAGAGCCAAAGCCAGTTCCACCCTGTGGGCCAGATCGGGTCAAGCGGCGTGATGCCCGAGCCGTCGGCCAGGATCATCACCGGCAGGCACAGGAGGACCCCGGTCCATGAGGTGTGGAACTGCATGGTCACGGGGTGCATCCAGGCGGAAATCGCCCGGGTGACCAGCATGTAGAAGGCAAAAAGGAAGGCGGTGGCCAGGGGCCAGAGCGCGACGAAGCCGAAGGCAGCAAGCGAGGGCTGGATCACGAACATCGCGCCGACAAAGCCCACGGCACAAGCGGCGATACGGCGCGGGCCGACCTGGTCGCCAAAGAGGAAACGGCCCAGGATCAACAGGATGAACGGCTCGATGAAGACGATTGCCAGCGCGTCGGCGATCGGCATGAACTCGATGGCCGAGACGAAGGCGAAGGTCGAGACAAGAAGGAACAGCGCGCGCAGCGTGGTGTAGCCAAGCGCCCTCGCGTCAAGGCCAAGCGGCAGGCCCATGACCAGGACCACGGGCAGCATCAGCGCGGTCTGGACGACAAAGCGGGCGGCGGTGACTTGGCCGACGGGGACGCCCGCTTCGGCGGCGAGCTTGGCGGCGACGTCCAGAAGCGGTGCAAGCGCGCAGAAGGCGAGCATCATCAGCACGCCCTGAAGGGTGGTGTCGCGGGTCATGCTTCTCGACTAGGGCCTTTGCCGGAAGGCGTCCATTGCAAATGCGACCTTTGGCGGTCGCGGGTGGTGCGGATAGGCAGGTCAGGCACTTGTGGCAGCCCGGGATGTGGACTTAGGCTTGGACCCGGCGGGTGCAGCGGAGCGGGATGTGCTGTTACTGACAGAGGCGCAGCTGGTCTATCTGGCCAATCCGAAGACCGCCGGTCGCGCCCTGCGGCAGATGCTGGCACCCTTTTCGGTCGGTCTGAACCAGGGCAGGACCGGTCGCCACATCCCGGCTGCAGTCTATCAGCGGACCTGGCGGCCGCAGATCAGGGCAGAGCTGGGGATCGATCCCGAGACCTTTGCCGTGATGCGCGAGCCACGGGCGCATATGGAAAGCTGGTTTCGATACCGCCAGCGCGAAATGTCGAGGCCGCATGACCGGGTCACCCATTCCGCCAGTTTTGCCGACTTCGTCGCGGCTCGGCTGTCCGTCTCGCCGCCAACCTATGCGCGGATCGGGCGGCAGGATCAGTTCCTTGGCTTCGGCAAACGTGCCGTGCCGGTGACCCATGTCTTTGATTACGCCCGTCTGGACCTGCTTTTGGACTTTCTGGAAGGCAAGCTTGGCCAGCGCCTGTCCCTGCCGGTCGTGAACGTCTCGCCCCGTCTGCCCGAAGCCAGCCTGACCCTGCCCGCCGATCTGGAAGCGCGCTATCGCAGCCAGTATCAGGCCGAGTTTGCGCTGTACGATCGCGTCGCGCGCGCCGGGGTCTTGGTCAGCCGGGGCTAGGCGTCAGCAGTTCGGGACGTTGACCGCCAGGCCGCCGAGCGAGGTTTCCTTGTACTTCTCGTGCATGTCGCGACCCGTCTGGCGCATCGTCTCGATGCAGACATCGAGGGAGACGAGGTGGTGACCGTCGCCCCGCATGGAAAGCGAGGCCGCCGAGACCGCCTTGATCGCGCCGAGCCCGTTGCGTTCGATACAGGGCACCTGGACGAGGCCTTTCACCGGGTCGCAGGTCATGCCCAGGTGATGCTCCAACGCGATTTCGGCGGCGTTTTCCACCTGTTCCGGCGTGCCGCCCAGCACGGCCGCTAGCCCAGCGGCGGCCATGGCGGCGGCTGACCCGACCTCGGCCTGGCAGCCGCATTCCGCGCCAGAGATCGAGGCGTTGTGCTTGCATAGCCCGCCGATGGCGGCGGCGGTCAGGAGGAAATCGCCGACCTTCGTGACGCTCGCGCCCGGAACATGGTCCAGCCAGTAGCGGATGACGGCGGGGACGACGCCTGCGGCGCCGTTGGTGGGGGCGGTGACGACCTGGCCGCCGGCGGCGTTCTCCTCGTTCACCGCCATCGCGTAGAGCGACATCCAGTCGTTGATCGTGTGCGGCGGGGTCAGGTTCAGGCCCCGTTCTGCCAGAAGCGCGTCGTGGATGCCCTTGGCCCGCCGGCGGACCTTCAGGCCACCGGGCAGGATGCCTTCGCCCACCATCCCGCGCGAGATGCAGTCGTTCATCACCTGCCAGATCCGGTTGATCCCGGCATCCAGGTCCGTGGCAGAACGGAACTTCAGCTCGTTTGCCCGCTTTATCGCCGCGATGGAAAGGCCCGACCGGTTCGCCATCTCCAGCATTTCGGCGGCGGTTTCGAACGGATAGGGCACATCGGCCCGCGCCTTTGCCTTGGCACCCCCGGCCTCGGCCGCCTCGGATGCGGTCAACACAAAGCCACCACCGATGGAATAGTAGGTCTCTTCCAGGATCACGTCGCCCTGGGCGTCGGTCGCCTTCAGGATCATCCCGTTCGCATGGCCGGGCAGCGCGGGGCCGTAGTCGAAGAAAAGGTCCTTGCCCGGGTCGAAGGCCAGGGCCCCAAGGCCCGGCGCCTCGATCACCTTCGTCTCCTTGATCCGGGCCAGCGCGGCCTCGGCCTTGTCGGCGTCGTAGGTGTCGGGCGCAAAGCCTGCCAGGCCCAGGATCGTCGCCCGGTCCGTCGCATGGCCGACCCCGGTGAAGGCCAAGGACCCGTGCAGCGACGCGCGGAGCCCATGGAAATGGAAGGGCGAGGCGCGCATCGTCTCAAGAAAGCGCGCGGCGGCGACCATCGGGCCCATGGTGTGACTGGACGACGGGCCGATCCCCACCTTGAACATGTCGAAAACGGAAAGGAACATTAGGACCCCGGATTTGTGAAAGGATGGTGCCCAAGTCCCTCATCGGCGGCGACGCGTTGGGCGGCAGGGCGTGCCTCGTGTGCGGCAAGGACGGCACGCAGCTGCGGGAAATCGGCCAGCCGGATCCGGTGGGGCTCGGGCGGCAGCGTGGTCAGCCAGCGGACCAAAACGCCGATATAGTAGCCCAGAACCCCCGGATGGTCGGCAGACAGCCAGCGCGGATGCTGGCTGGCGATCATGGCTTCGATCAGACCAAGGCGGGCCACGACCTGGTCATGCCCGGCGGCGCGGGCGGCATCGGTATTGGCCTCTCCCGCCGGGCGGTGCGGATAGAACATCGCCAGCGCCGCCTGGTGCAGCGCGTTCGAGGTGAAGAACAGCCAGGACAGAAAGGCCCCGCGGTCCGGGTCCTGCGGGCCGGGGCCAAGGCGACCAGTGCGGTCAACCAGCCACAACAGGATCGCGGCCGTCTCGAACATCGGGCCGTCGTCGGTCTCCAGCGCCGGGATCAGGCCGACCGGGTTGATCTGGCGGTATTCCGGGGTGGTGTGGGCACCGGCCTCGAAATCGACCAGCGCAATGGTGTGCGGCAGTTCCAGCTCTTCCAACGCCAGCCGGACGATGGTCGAGGCGAAATCGGGGGCGTGATGCAGGGTCAGGGTCATGCGGCCTCGGGTGCGGTATAGGGGCTGTCGCCCAGCCCGTCGATCTTTGCCAGCCGACGTGCAGCGGGGGTCGCTTCATGTGCGGCAAGGACTGCCCTCAGGGCCGGGAAGGCATCAAGGCTGAAGCGCAAGGCAGGGTCTTCCGGCAAATAGATCGCCCATCGCAGGAGGATGCCCAGGTAATGCCCCAGCCCAGGCCGCGCGGGCGAAAGCCAGGCTGGCGCTGCGGTTGCGACCAGCTGCTCCAGATGTCCGGCTTGGACCATCAGCCGTTCCAGCGCCAGTCGCCCCGTCTCGGTCGCGGCCTCGGGGCCTGCCGTGCGGTCGGGGTGGATCATCGCCATGACAGTGGGATGGACGGTGTTGGCCGTGAACAGAAGCCAGGACAAAAAGGCCGCGGCCCCCGGTTCACCCAGTTGCGGGCCAAGTCCGCCATACCGGGCGTTCAGCCATAAAAGGATCGCCGCCGTCTCGAAGATTGGGCCCTCGGGCGTCTCCAGGGCTGGGATCAGGCCCTGCGGGTTCACCGCACGAAAGCCCGGGGCGTCGAAATCGCCCGCGTCCCAGTCCATCGGGCGGATCTGATAGGGCTGGCCGATCTCCTCCAGCGCCAGCCGGATCACCTGCGAGGCCCAATCGGGGCAATGGTATAGGGTCAGGGTCACAGCACGCTGCCTTCGGGCGGGTTCGGCTGTTCGGGCCGGGTGAAGGGATGCGCACCCAGCCCCTCGGCGCGGGCAATGACCGGGGTTTCGACGCGGGCTTCCTGCGCGCGGGCAAGATCGGCAAGCGTCGGGTAATCGGCCAGGTCCAGCCAGCGCGGGCCGTTCACCGGATAAAGCTGCGCCCAGCGGGTCAGAACGATGGCGTAGACGCCCAGGGGCTTGCCCGCGGCGAACAGGGCGGGATGTTCGGTGGCGGCACGGTCAAGCAGCTCGAAATGGCGCTTCATCCGGGCCGACATGATCTCCAGATGGCTGCGGTGCGCTTCGACCGGGGAATACTGGTGCGGATAGAAGATCGTGCGCAGGTCGGCGTGCGCGGTGTTCGACAGGAAGAACAGCCAGCGCAGGAACACCAGCCGGTCCGGATGGCCAGGGTCCGGCGCAAGCCGGTGGGTATCGGCCAGCCATTGCAGGATCGCCCCGGTTTCTGAAATCGCGCCCTGAGGGGTTTCCAGGGTTGGGATCAGTCCGGTCGGGTTCAGCGCACGATAGGCCGGGCTGTCCTGCTGGCGCCGTTTCCGATCCACCAGCGCGGTCCTGTAGGGAATGCCTGCCCCATCCAGCACAAGGCGGATGATCAGCGAGGCATTGTCCGGGGCGTAGTGCAGCGTGTACATCGGCGTCTTCCGTAGGCGACTTTGGCAAGCTTGCGCAACTCTGGGCACATCGCTGCGAAAAAAGCGACTCTCTGCAGCGCATCGACGCAGCGCGGTTAACCGTCCGTCAACCTTGTCCGGGCCAGGCTTCCCGCGCGAGTGCGGCAGGAGGACAGGATGCAGTTGGCAAAAGGCATGATCGTGGTGGCGCTTCTGGCGATGGCGCAGACAGCCGGGGCGCAGACCGTTGCGGCAGAGGTGACGCCGCTGGACAAGGCGATGGGCCGCGACCCCGACCGGTTCGCCGCGCGGGTGGCAGACCTGATCGCCGGGTTTGGCGGGCCGGACGGCCTGACCGCGGCCGGGATCGAGGAGCATATCGCGCTGGAACGCGCTGCAGCCCGCGCAACGGCGACGCGGCGGATGCTCGCGATGGACCTTGATGCCAACGGCGCGCTTGACGGTGCCGAGCTTGCGGTCAGCCAGCGCGCCGCCAGCGCCTCGGGCCGGGGCAGGCTGGACCGCCAGTTCCGCACGGCGGACCTTGATGGCGATGGTCTGGTCAGCGCCGAGGAGATTGCCGCCGATGCCCGTGCGGCGGGTCTCCGCGCCCTGGACGAAGAGGAAGCGGCGATGCTGCGCGCCCTTCTGACGCTGGACCGGGACAGCAATTCCGCCCTTTCGGTCGAAGAGATCGAGGCCGCGGCGGCCCTTGCGGTCGAGGCTGGCTGACCCCGGGTGTTTCCCGATCGCCCGCGGATTGTCCCCTGCGAAGCCTCTCGCCCTGCGGCGGTCTTTGCGTTATTCCGGGGCAACCAACAGGGGATTTCGCCATGGCTGCCGAACTGTCACCCATCGACCAGGCCAAATATGTCGCAGCGCGGCGGTCGGTGGATTTCGTCGAACCGGGGATGAAGCTTGGCCTTGGCACCGGGTCGACGGCGGCCTGGATGGTGCGCTGTCTGGCCGAGCGGGTGCGGGACGAAGGCCTGCAGGTCACCTGTGTCGCAACCTCGTCGCGCACGGTGGACCTGGCGCGGGCCAGCGGGCTGCAGGTCGTCGGCCTGGATGAGGTGAAATGGCTGGACCTGACCATCGACGGCGCGGATGAGTTTGACGCGAACCTGAACCTGATCAAGGGCGGCGGCGCGGCGCTTCTGCAGGAAAAGATCGTGGCCACCGCCAGCGACCGGATGATCGTGATCGCTGATGCCGCGAAAGAGGTCGCCCAGCTTGGCGCCTTCCCGCTGCCGGTCGAGGTGATCCCCTTCGGCTGGCAGACCACCAAGGCGCTGATCGAGGAGACGCTCTACAGCCTTGACGTGATGAACCGCGAGGTCAGCCTGCGGATGCTGAACGACGCGCCCTTGCGGACGGATGAAGGGCATTTCCTTCTGGACCTGAACCTCAAGCGGATCGGCAATCCCCGGCAGCTGGCGCTGGTCCTGAACCAGATCCCCGGTGTGGTCGAGAACGGGCTATTTATCGACATCTGCGATATCGTGGTCATCGGCCATGCCGACGGCCGGGTCACGGTGCGCGACATCAACTCGGGCCGGATCGAGAACGGCTCGGTCGACCTGACCGAAAGCCCGAACATCTTCGCCGACCTGGGAGATTAGCGATTGGGGCAAGCGCCAACCGCCGAGCTCTGTGACGCCATTATCGACGCATGGGGCTTTTGTGGGCTGGTACCGAAGCGCGTGATCGCCTCAAATGACTTTGGGAACGTGCTTGTCGAAGATGTCGCCGGTGTGGTCTGGCGCATTTGCCCCGAAGATCTGTCGTGCAACTGCGTCGCCCAGGATGTCGAGGGCTTAGATCGGCTGTGGCGCGACGAAGACTTCTTGCGCGACTGGAAGATGGAGCGGCTGGTGGCCGCCGCGCGCGAAACCTGTGGAGAACTGTCCGAAGGCGCGGTCTATCACCTTGTTGTTCCGGCGCCCTTGGGTGGGCGCTATGCGCCCGAAAATATTCGTATTTCGCCTCTGCTTTCAGTGGTGAGGGTTGCGGGTTCGATCCAGCGACAGATTGAAGCGCTTCCCGACGGCGCGCGGGTCCATTTGACTGTGATTGATGATTGACCCAATCCGCCGGCGCAGTAACCGAAAAGCATCTTCAGGGTCTTTCACACCTGCCTCGAAAAGCATAGCTCTAGCCAACTGATGGCCACGAGGGATGCATCATGACCTTCGACTATGATCTTTTCGTCATCGGCGGCGGCTCGGGCGGGGTGCGTGCGGCGCGGATCGCTTCGGGAGAGTATGGCGCGAAGGTGGGCCTGGCCGAGGAAAGCCGGATGGGCGGCACCTGCGTCATCCGGGGTTGCGTACCGAAAAAGCTGATGGTGTTTGCCTCCGCCTACCCTGAAGCCATCGCCGAGGCGCGGGAATATGGCTGGGACGCGACCTTGGGCGGCTTCGACTGGACGCGCTTCCGCACCCGGCTGGAGGCCGAGCTCGATCGGCTGGAAGGCGCCTATCGCAACACGCTGAAAAATGCGGGCGTCATCGTGCATGACGAACGCGCGGTGATCGTCGATGCGCATCGGGTGCGGCTGGCCTCTGGCGCGGAATACACCACCAAGCACATCCTGGTCGCCACCGGCGGCTGGCCCTTTGTCCCCGACATTCCGGGGAAGGAACTTGCCGTCACCTCGAACGAGATGTTTCACCTTGACGCCTTGCCCAAGCGCGCGCTGGTGGTGGGCGGGGGCTATATTGCCAGCGAATTCGCCTGCATCCTGAACGGCCTGGGCGTGAAGGTCAGCCAGTACTACCGGGGCGCGCAGATCCTGCGCGGCTTTGACGACGAGGCGCGCGGCCATGTGTCGAACGCCATGCGCAGCGGTGGGATCGACATCCACTGCGGCACCGACGTGATGCGGCTGGAGAAGACCGCATCCGGCATCCGCGCCGTGGCGACCGAC
>JBJTSJ010000326.1:0-2626 GCA_046076605.1 Tabrizicola sp. | reverse complement strand
CGCGTTTCGGGGTAGTGGACGATGTACTTGGTCTTGTTGCAGGGCCAGCCCACATCCTGCTGGCCCGGCTGCAGCGGCGCGCCCACGGTGTGCACGCAAGGCACGAAGGCGCCGTCCTCGCCCAGCAGGTCATACACCGCGCGGCCCATGCGCGTCATGGTGCGCATGCTGATGACGACATACGGGCTGTCGGTCAGCTCCACCCCGATGTGCGAGATGTGCGAGCCCAGCGGCCCCATCGAGAACGGCACCACATACAAGGTGCGGCCCTGCATCGCGCCCTTGAACAAGGCCTGGTCGCCCGTCTGCAGCAGGGTGCGCATCTGCGCCGGGTCCATCCAGTTGTTGGTGGGGCCGGCGTCTTCCTGACGGGCGCTGCAGATGAAGGTGCGGTCCTCCACGCGGGCCACGTCGCTCGGATCGCTCCAGGCCAGGAAACTGTTGGGACGCTTGACCGGGTTCAACCGGCGCATGGTGCCGGCGGCCACCAGTTGCTCGCACAGGCGCTCGTACTCCTCGGCACTGCCATCGCACCAGACGACATCGGCCGCCTGCGTCAGCGCGGCAATCTCGGCCACCCAGGCGGTGAGCCGGGCGTGTTTCACGAAAGCGGGGGCCGTCAGGCGCAAGCCCGACATCAACGGATGGTTCATGGGAGAGACTTCAGAAGGTTGGAAATTCGGTTTCGGGCCAGTTCCCTGAGGGTCCGCGTGGGTCACCCTCCAGAAACTCGCCCGAGACCGCCTGTCCGTTCTCCCGAACCAGACCGCGCTTGCGGGGCCCGCATTGTCGGCGCAAAGTAACCGCTTGGTAACCTGCGGGTTGCCCCTGATCTGCGCGAGCCTTGCTCATTGTCATGCGTTCGCAATACCGTGGTCTGGATGTCGACCCCAGCCAAATCAGAGATCTGTCTGATCTTCAGATTGCGCACGGGCGGAAGTTAGGATTCATTCATGACGCTCGCATCGTTCAGAGGTTTGCAGGCCCAGCGCTTGCAACCCCAACCCTCGCTTGCAACAACCACGCAGCCCTCATGCCACCTCGCGCGCTGTTTACCTTCGGCTACGAAGGCCTGACCATTGAGGCCTTCATTGAACGCCTGATACAGGCACGCGTCGATCTGATCTCAGACGTGCGCGAGTTGCCGCTTTCGCGAAAAAAGGGGTTCTCCAAGACCGCCTTTCGCGAGGCCCTGGCAGCCGCAGACATCGCGTACGAACACCGCCCCGCCCTGGGCTGCCCCAAGCCCGTACGAGACCGTTACAAGTCGGATGGTGACTGGCAGGTCTACACACGTGGTTTCCTGGCGCACCTGGGTACTCAGAGAGCCGAAATCGCGAATCTGGCGAAGACGGCGCAAAAGCAGACCGTCTGCCTGGTCTGCTTCGAGGCCGATTTCGGCTCCTGTCACCGCACCTACGTCGCCCGCGCAGCACTCCAGGCCGGCGCACCGGCCGTTCAGCATCTGACCTCTAGAACAGTGATTGCTGACGTACCAGTGTCTCTGGCAGCGTAGGCGGGTAGAGCACGCTGACGATCAGCCATTGCTTTGGAAAGCGGTGGATGGTGCCCATCAGAAAGAGCACCTCACGATCGCTGAACTCGGTCACGAATTTCTGGCGGAAAGCGGCCTGCCAGTCCTCACGGCGATGTACGTTCCAGTACAGGGCCCCAGCCTCCCAATCCACCAGTTTGTGCCGATGCTCGACCAAGCCGGTTTCCGTCGGGCATGCGTAGCGGTAGTGAAAGTCGTAGGGGAGCTTCTTGAGCGTCTTCAACGAGCGCTGATCTTCGTCGGCGTCAAACAGGTTGCCCTGTTGCTGCTCCTGCAGCAATTTCGCCTTCTCATCCTCGGTCCACTCTGGGTGGTCCACAGGCGTGATGTCCACCCCCAGCAGGCGATGGGGGCGGACGAGCCCCAAGGTCACACCCTTGGCCTCTCTCGCGGCATCCAGCGCAGCAAACGAGTCGAACACCGGCACACCCTTGATCGCCTCCCGTCGGGCGGACCAGTGATCACGGGTTGAAAGCGGCTCACCTTCCAGCTCAATCGTGTCCACGGAGACACGGTGGCTCTCAGGCCGGGCGTCGTCTTGGGCCCGGCGAACCCGCGCGTTGATCCAGTGCCACTTCTTGAACTGCTGCTCGTCCTCTACCAACCGGAAGGGCACCGGAAACAGTCGGACCAGCCGCCCATCTTCGGCCATGCCAGCCACACATGAAGTCTCGACGTAGCGAGCGCTGGGCGATGGATAGGTCTTGCAAAGAATCAGGATGCGTTGGTGGTCTGTTGCCACGTGGGTCTCCCTGTAAAGCCGCGAGACGGGGGCGCGTTCAACGAATTCATGCCATCGACGCCAACAGCCGCCACACCGCAAGCCCAGTCGATTGCAGATCGTGTCTACCGCCGCGTTCAGTTCACGCCGAACACCTTCATCACCTCGTCGCCCAGGTGATTGATCACCTTCACCGCGATGCGCCCGGTCTTCGGCTTGTCGAACGGGCGGGACACGTCGCTGTTGAGCGTGGCCCAGGCCTCGGCGTCGATCTCGGCCTTCAGCGTCGTCTTCAACGCCTTGTACGGATCGGACGCACCCAGGAAGTAGGCCTGGCGCACGAAGAAGCT
>JBJTSJ010000325.1:0-7000 GCA_046076605.1 Tabrizicola sp. | reverse complement strand
GGAAGGGAAGAGGTTCTGCGAGCTGAGACAATTCCAGAAGCTGCAAACGTCGAGCCTGTGGTCTTGGACGGTCACGCTGTTTCGCCGCCAAGTACGCAGCCTGCGTCCGCTCCTCAACCCAGACAGGAGACAGCCGGGCGTGCAGCATCCGCGGCCATGGCATCTCCCACCCGCGGACGCCGCAGTCCGGCGACGCGCAAGATCGACATCCGGGTGAACGCGCTGGAGCGGCAGGAGGAAGCCCTGATCGACTGCGGCGTCGATCCGGCCCATGTCATCCGCGCCGCCCTGCGCCGCGCGGTCAAGAACTGGGAACTCGGGCCTGCCTTCGTCGCCCCCTCAGAAGAGCAGCGCACGCGGATCACCGAATGGCGCGCACGCACCTCGCTGGCAGTGGATGCGGGCGCTGTGACCGCCCTCCTGCGCGCCCACGACCCGCTGGACGTGCTGAGCAAGTGGACCCTGATCCGCGGGCAGTTGGAGCCCCGTGTATGGGCCGAAATCGACGCCATTCTGGACGAGATCGCCGAGAGTGCTGCGGTGCCGCATGGAGATGCCGAAGCTTAACCCATTGTTTGCGAGTGTTTCCGCCAATCGTCCGATCACAATTTCCCCGAAAGCACCCGTTCATCTTGCAGTTGCAGAAACCAGTCATTAACAACCCTGCCAAGGATAGAGTGGCCTCCTTGTTTCCGGTGCAGAGGTCCAGGTAGAGGAGCAGATTATGTCCAACACAGCCCGCCTGACAGGCGAACCCATCATGCGCATCCTCTGCAAGAAGACCGACGCCCTCGTGGGCTATCTATACCAGTGGAACAACGGCGATCTCCAACCGGCATGGATCAACGAGGCCATGGCCGAGGTCCGCTACGAGCCCATGGTACAGGCCGCTTGAAGCGGGGAGACGCCCAGCTGGTTAAACGCCAGCGCTCGGGATGATGCATAGAATTCGCTTTCATGCATCATGGATCGCCATTATTGTGAGTTATAGAAATGGATCCTATAGCTCATGCGCTGGAACTGGAATCAACCCGACTGGCCGAACTTCGTCTATGACAGTGCTGCCATCGAACCTATCGAGTGGCGGTTCCTGCTGTCATCCGGCGAGATTCTCGGCGCCGTCCGCCATGTGACCGGCGATGAACGCTACCGCCTGCGCATCGAACTTCTGAGTGAAGAGGCGATGCGGACAAGCGCCATCGAAGGCGAGGTGCTAGACAGGGGCAGTGTGCAATCCTCCCTCCGGCGGCAATTCGGTCTGATCACTGACGGTGCGCCATCGAAGCCCAAGGAACAGGGCGTCGCAGAGCTGATGGTCGACGTCTACTCGACCTACGGCGCGCCTCTGACCCACGAGACCCTCAGCCGCTGGCACGGGATGCTCCTGGCACATGACCGAAGCCTCGAGACCATCGGTGCCTACCGGCGACATGCCGACGCGATGCAGATCGTCTCCGGCAGGATCGACCGACCGACGGTGCATTTCGAAGCACCGCCTTCGGCGCATGTCCAAGGTGAGATGGACGTGTTCGTCGACTGGTTCAACCGAACGGTACCAGACGGTCCAACGCCCCTGCCGGCTCTGACCCGAGCGGCGCTTGGGCACCTCTGGTTCGAAAGCATCCACCCCTTCGAAGATGGCAATGGTCGCCTCGGCCGCGCCCTGGCGGAAAAGTCCCTTGCCCAGAACATCGGCCAGCCGAGCCTGATCGCGCTGGCGTATACGATCGAACGGGACCGGAAGGCCTATTACGACCAGCTCGAGATCCACCAGAAAACGCTGGACGTCACTGGCTGGCTGATCTGGTTCGCCGAGATCGTTCTGAAGGCGCAGCAGGTGACGCTGACGCGGGTCGCCTTCTTCATAGCCAAGGCAAAGTTCTACGACCAATTCCGTGATCGCCTGAACGAACGACAGGCCAAGGTTATCGAGCGCATGTTCCGCGAGGGGCCGGACGGGTTCAAAGGCGGCCTCAGCGCCGAGAACTACATCGCCATAACCGGCACGTCACGCGCCACCACAACGCGGGACCTGCAGGACCTCGTGGAGATGGGCGCGCTTAGCCGTACCGGGGACCGGCGGCACACGCGGTATTGGCTGGCACTCTCCCAACCCAAAAGCCGCGAAGTTCCCCCAGATCGGTAAGGTCGGCAGGGGAACCCTACCAAACGGCTGAAAAGGCGTCAGTCTAGCGGGCCTTCAAGCCAACGATGCTAGTGCCTGCGCTGTCCGCCCGTACATCAAATGCCTCGGATAACGAGAGCACATAGCCAAGATTATCTCCGAAGGAGAAGGGAAACATCGTTGGCTGACCGGAAAGCCCGTCAAGAGTGAGCGGGCGGCCCACATGCATCAGCAACGCTTCAGACATCCATTGGACTGTCTCTGGGCTTTGCAGAGCCATTGGAGGCTTCCGGGTCAGCGTCTTGCCATTTTCGCTCTTCCCGAGGAGGGACCAGTCAACCTGCGACTGCAGGACCATATTGGTCATGCGGCGAGTGCCTTCTCGCTCGCCATAAATCTCGGCCATCCTCCTGTGGACTTCCGCCGTGGTGCAATCACCCTGAAGCGACGTAAGCCGACCCACGATTTCGGCTACCTTCGCGAAAAAGGGGTAGACCGCCAACGCCATACCCCAAGTGAGAGCCGCGACCTGCGGATCGGCTACCTGGCGAAAGATGGCGATGCCCCGATCTGCCAAGCCTGCGAGCTCTTCGCGCGGCTCGAGCCAGAGACGGTTCAAGACCGTTCTCGTCTTCTTCTTTGCCTCCAGTCCAGCATGAGACCCCGTAAGGATTTGGTCGAGTTCGCCTATATCAGCAGCACCCGATCGCACCCGTAACGCGGCTTCCGCCCAATCGAGGCGGATAAACCGGTCAAAACCAATCTGAGGAGCTTTAGGCTGCATCTTCTTCTTTCCTAATCCCTATCTTCACGAAGGGTACAATCAGCTCCTCTACCGACATTCCTCCATGAGCGACAACCTGTTGGCCGTTGGGCACGAAGGCTCCGCGCCCACTCGCATAGAGCGGAAGAAAATCGGGCGGTAGACCAGGCCCGCCGAAGGCAAAGGCGTCGATAGCTGCCGGAACAGACCCTGCCAATGTCTCGTTGCGGTACGTCCGAACCCGCTCCCCTTTCACTTCACTGATCACGCCTTGATTGAGCCGACCGATGCCATCGGCATCGACGTTCCCATGGTCCGCAGTCACGTAAACATGGAACCCCCGGCTGATCAGAAGGTTCAGCAGCTTCTCGACGAAGCCTGTTTCGCACCACTCACGAATCTGGCCCGAAAGACCACGTTTTCCGAGCATGGCGCCGTGGACCAGCTCGTCGATCATGTCGACGACGATACCAGCAACCTTGATCGATGGGCTTGAAATAGCTGCCTCAAGGTCGGGCAACTGCTCAGTTCGCTTGATCGCTTTCCGGTAAAGGACTTCGGCGGGGCGTAGTCCATTCTCCGTCCAGAAACGGTTCCAAAGGGAAGGCTCCTGCGCGGTTGTTTCGATCGATGCCTGAAACTCACGAGGCCTTAACCCTGAGAACAGCGCCTGTCGGGAGACGGAAGTGAGACTTGGAAGCCATGCAAAGCAACCGCTCTCTTCAGTCGTTATATTCGGAGCGCGTACGCTCAAACACTCTCGAATTTGCACCCACTGATCGAGTGCCATCCCGTCAAACACCAGAAGAGCGATCTTTTCTTCGCCTGCGTTCCGGCGCATCGACAGGTATCTCGGGATGTGGTGCACCATGACTGGCGCCTTTGCGACAGGCAGCGACGGCAGATCCTGATACCGCTTTTGCACCCATTCTCGCAGTCTCGTGTCCCCATCTAGTTGCAGCTCACGCATCGCGGGCCGAAGGGCAGCCGCCTCTTCGCTCGGCAGTTCATGGAGACGATAGATGGTCTCAGCCAAGCGCCTAGCGGCGTCGGTCCAGTCCCTGTGCGTCGCCTCTGGTTGGGGGAGCTTCGCAGCCATCGAACTAATGCCGCCCTCAACCAGATCGCGTAGGCTGGTTGGGCTTTGAATAGCACCCAATCTAATCCAATCAGGCAGTGTGGCCGGCACGGTTCGCGCGTTTACGGGCTGCAGCGCACCTTCAAGGAAGAGGGTATCAACGATGACGCGGATGTCTGCATGGTCAAATGGGATGTCGACAACCGTGGCCGCTTGTGACCCTGGTTCGAGATCTGCATGCTCAATCTCTACACCCCGCTCTTCCAGAAATCGGCCCCATGCCGCTTGTACCGTGCGGGCCATAGCGCTCTTCGAAGATAGTAGACCTTCGACGGGCAAAGGCCCCAAGACCGTGTCCTTCAAGATCTTGGCGACATACTGAGCAAGGACGGGGGGCAAGACAACGCCGCGATAAAGTAACCCAAATGCTTCGCGCCAAAAGTTTTCCGGCTTTCGCATAAGGTGAGGATTCACCTCGAATAGATGCGTCAGAAGGAACTCCTTCGTCATGCTCTCGCCGAGCACCTGGGAAGCATGACTGTTGTGGGCGGCGAAGAGCCTTTCGAAGTCGGTGCTATCGATCTGCCGGATGACACTGGCATTCAGCTTGGGCATCAGATCAGCAAGACTAAGACCAACCCTTCGTGCATGCCGAAGATAGTCCCACGGTAGAAGGTTCAGGTCCGCTCCTTGGAATTGCAGAACGAGCGCCTTGCTGGCCCCTTCGGCGCCCCGATCCCAAGCATCACGGTAGCGTTCTTCGTACTCAACCCGGAATGCGATCGAGTCCTCAAACGGGACCACCTCAAATCCACGATCTCGCAAGACCCGGAGGATGTTCTCATCCAGCAGGAGGTTGTCGGGATCGCTTGCGATCCAGAACGATGAGAGGTCCTCGGGAAAGGCCTGAAGTATCCGTTCCGTCCAGGGGGTCATTTGCTGGCGTCCGCCTGCTTGCCGACGCGCAAGACAAGCACGCAGTGCAGATCCGGAACGAAGGCTTCAGCAACGTCCAAGCGTGCCAGACGCGCCTCATGTTCCGCCTGTAATCGCTTCTTGCGATAGTCGCGCACCGTCGCAAGTCCGACCCGACCGATCGCCTGCTTTCGCGACTGAAATGCGTAGTTTGCACGATCCCGCTCTTCCTGGAGCCGAGACATATGTTCGTCCACCAGCTCGGAGAACACCCTCTCACCCTGCACGACCGCTGCGTCCTTCGAAGTTCCAAACAGCTCTGCGCTAATTGAAGAAGTCGTGCTGCCGATGGTTTCCACTCGCTCGGTGAGCAGCAGATCCCAAATTCGTTTCGCGGTCGGCTGAAATGCCCGGCCTTCATTACTGATGAAAACGGGCAGGAAGCGACGGCGGCTAAAGTCATCTGCCGATAGCGTGATCTCCCAGAGTGACCAGACACCACTGACGGTCTCAGGAAGCCCCGAGATGCGGACACAGGGCATGTTCTGCCCCGCGACACAGCGAGGCAAATCAGAAATCAAGGCGCGGGCTCTTGGATCCTCGAGTGTGAGCCACTCCAGGTCGGGGCGCCCCTCTGCGGTCCTCGCGTCGAAACAGACCGAACTTGTCTCACCGTCACCGGACCACCGGACGTGCCATGCATCAGCTTCTCTGGTGGCTTGACCGCCACGAATTGGCAGCCCTGACGTTATGGCTCGCTCAAGCCAAAACTGGGCAGGATGGTCGCGCCATTTGCGAGCATCAGACGCATCAAGATCATGTCCACCGGATAGAAGCTGACTGCTCTGGTTATGCTCGGCAATGGCCGTCCTCAGTTGGGACACGACCGTCTCGCAGTCGGCTTCGATTGCATCAGGGTTCTGCAGGCCATTGACGAAAAGCTCGTCGAACAGCGGCTCTGCCTCGACCGAGTCCATGACGTCCGCCGCTTTGTCGACGCCAAACTCTTCTGCGATGACGGCCAGCTTCGTCTCGAGAACCTCGCGAACACGATACTCAACCGTGTCTTCGAGCACGAAGTTGATTGCGCGCACGACAAACGGCTGTCCGATCCGGTCAACACGGCCGATCCGCTGCTCAACCCGCATGGGGTTCCACGGCATGTCGAAGTTCACGATAACATGGCAGAACTGAAGGTTAAGGCCTTCGCCCCCGGCATCCGTGGAAATCAGGATGCGGGCGTCCTGCGAGAACGATTTCTGGGTACGCGACCGCGCCTCGAGATCCATGCTGCCGTTCAATGTCACGACCGAGAAGCCGCGGCTTTCCAAGAAGTCGGCGAGCATTGCCTGTGTGGGCACAAACTCGGTGAAGACGAGGACCTTCAGGTCGGGATCGTTCTCTTCCTGCTGGATCTTATAGATCAGTTCGAGCAAGGCCTCCGCCTTGGCGTCGGTCCCCTGTGCTTCGGTCTCGCGCGCAAGGAACAACAGAGCTTCGACATCCTTGCGTTCGTCAGCAAGCGCTTCGAACGCAACCGCCAGATCAATCTGGTCTTCACCGGAAAGTTCGTGCCAGTCCTCTGCGCGCTCGACGGGGAAAAGCTTCAGCTGTGCATGATCGTCGTCCAGAGCGAGCAATCGCTTTTCGAGCGTCGTCCGGATCGCCGCCGTGCTCGAGGTCACCAGGCGCTGCATCAGGATCATCAGGAAGCCGATATGGCGCTGCTTCGCCGCCATCGCCTGATTGTAGCCGTGGCGAACGTACTCTGTGACGGCTTCGTACAGTCCCTGTTGCGCCGAATGGCGGTCCAGCCAGGCGACGGGCTGCAGCCGGGTCATCCGCGGCTTGAAGAGGGGTTTCCCCTCCGCGTCGATAGCTGCCCGCTTCTCCGTCCTGACCACAAAGGGGCGCACCCGGTCAGCGGCGATGCTCGACACGTCCGGGAATGTGTCCCGATCAAGCAGCTGCATCAGCCGATGAAACTGGTCCGTCTTGCCTTGATGGGGCGTCGCAGACAGAAGGAGCAGATACGGCGCCGCTTCGGCCAAGGCTGCGCCCAGCTTGTACCGGGCAACCTGATCGGTGCTGCCGCCCATCCGGTGGGCTTCGTCGATGA
>JBJTSJ010000324.1:0-6676 GCA_046076605.1 Tabrizicola sp. | reverse complement strand
GTTCGGCATATTCGGGCGCAAAGACGATGCCCGATTTGCCTGCCCGCAATGAGGCTTCCACCTCGGCGGCATTGTTGCCGATGGATGAGACGATGCCGATCCCGGTGATGACGACGCGACGCATGGGGCAGTTCCTTTCCTCAGCTTGCCGACAGGGCGACCTTCATATCGGTCACCTGATAGATCACCTCACCATCGGCCTCGACGATGCCATTGGCCACACCCATGGTCAGGCGGCGGGTTTGCAGCGCCTTGGTGAAATCGACCTTGTAGGTCAGCATCTTGCGATCGGGGCGCACCATGCCGGTCAGCTTGACCTCGCCCACGCCAAGCGCATAACCGCGCCCCTGCCAGCCGCGCCAGCCGAGGTTGACGCCGGTCAGCTGCCAAAGCCCGTCGAGGCCAAGGCAGCCCGGCATGATCGGGTTGCCGGGGAAGTGGCATTCGAAGAACCACAGGTCCGGGGTGATGTCGAACTCGGCCACCACATGGCCCTTGCCGTGTTCGCCGCGGTCTTCCGAGATGTCGGTGATCCGGTCCATCATCAGCATCGGGGGCGCGGGCAGCTGGGCGTTGCCGGGGCCGAAAAGCTCTCCCCTCGCGCAGGCCAGCAGTGCTTCCTTGTCGAAAAAGGTCGGATACGCCATACCTTGTGTCTCCCCGTGATCCCCTTGACACTCCCTAGCATTCACCGGCGAAGACTGGCAAGTCTTGGCGCCCAACTCTGGTGCCTGGAGGCGGACATGACGGCGTTGCAGCGGTTCATCACGGCAAGCGGAATGACGAACCTGGCAGACGGGATCGCCGTGGTCGCCTGGGGGTGGATCGCCTCGCTTCTGACGCGGGATGCGCTGTTGGTTGCGCTGGTTCCGGTGGCGCTGCGCACCCCCTGGGCGCTGTTGGCGCTGCCTGCGGGGCTGGTGACCGATCGGGTGGACCGGCGGCGGCTGATCCTGGGGATGGATGCGGTTCGGGCGACGGCGTTCCTGTTTGCGGCGGTGTCCCTGTGGGTCGCGCTGCCGCTGAACCCGGCCCCGGCGGAGGGCGTGTCCTCGGTCGGGCTGTACGTGGCGCTGCTGGTGGCGGCGTTGGTCGTGGGCGGGGCGGAGGTCTTTCGCGACAACGCGGCGCAGACGATGCTGCCCGCGCTGGTCCCGTCCGAGAGGCTGGAGCGGGCGAATGGCCAGCTGTGGAGCGCAGAGCTTCTGACCAACGCGCTGATCGGCCCGGCGCTGGGGGCGTTCCTGATCGGGCTTTGGCTGCCGCTGGCCTTTGGGCTGAACGCGGTGGCCTATGCGATGGCGCTGTTCCTGGTCGCGGGGCTGGCGGGGCAGTTCATGGCCGAGCGGGGCGAGCGGCGCGGCTGGAAGGCCGAACTGGGGGAGGGGTTCCAGTTCCTGCGTGGGGTGCCACTGCTGAAGACCTTGGCCTGGACCACCGGCTTCTGGAACATGTTCCACCAGATGATCGTGATCGCCGTCGTCTTGCACGCGCAGGAAAACCTGGGTCTATCGGCGCAGGCCTATGGTCTTACGCTTGCGGGCGGCGCGGTCGGCGGGATTGCGGGCAGCCTGATGGGCGAACGGATCGCGCGGGCGCTTGGGTCAGTGCGGACGATGCAGTGGATGCTACTCGCCTCGGGGCCCTGTTTCATCGGCATGGCGCTGGCGCCGGGGGCATGGACGCTGGGCGCCTGTTTCGCGGCGATGGAGTTTTCGGGTTTTGTCTGGAACGTGGTGTCGGTCAGCACAAGGCAGCGGATGATCCCGGACGCATTGCTGGGTCGGGTCAACAGCATCTACCGTCTTCTGGCCTGGGGGATGATGCCGGTGGGGTTGGTCCTGTCGGGGCTGGTGGTATCACTGGGAGAGCTGGTGGCCGCGCGCGGGACGGCGCTGGTGTTGCCCTTCTGGGCGGCGGGGCTGGGGTCTCTGGTCGTCGCCGGGCTGGTCTGGGGCCGGATTCGGCAGGGTTTTGCCGGGATTTCCCGCTGACTGCCACGATTCCGCATTGAAATGGCCAGGTTTGGGGGCCTATATCGCAGGAAGAAGTGTCAGGGGTAGCCGTTGACCAACACGGAACGCAGCGCGGAATGGCTGAAGGCGGGGGGCCTGCGTCCCACGCGGCAGCGGCTTGCGCTGGCGGAGCTTCTGGTCGGCGACGGGATGAACCGGCATGTCACGGCGGAAAGCCTGTACGCCCTGTCTTCCGACACGGGCGAGAAGGTGAGCCTGGCCACCGTCTACAACACACTGCGCGCCTTTTGCGATGCGGGCCTGATGAACGAGGTCGTGGTTGACGGGTCGAAAAGCTATTTCGACACCCGCACTGACGACCACCCGCATTTCTACTGGGAAGACAGCCACAGCCTGACTGATGCCCCGGCCGAAGAGCTGGAGATCGCGTCGCTGCCCCAGGTGCCCGAGGGCATGGAAGTGGCCCGTGTCGATGTGGTGATCCGCCTCCGCCGCGCCTGATTTCTTGAGCGACTCTGAATTTTGGACTAACCTGCAACCATTGCAGAACAGTCCATTTTCAGGAGTTTCAGGATGCTCGACATCGTCGAAAAATTCATGCGCATTGTTTTTACAATCGTCCTGGGTGGCGTTGTGGCCTTAGCCGGTCTCAAGGTGCAATGGGACAGGGTAGGGATCGAGGCTGACAAGACCTGCTTCGGTGAATTCGACAGGATCCAGAAGATCCTTCAGGCCGAGGAAGTGATCTCGAAGGCCCTGGTCCAGCGCTATGCCAGCCGGTGTGAAATCTCGCTTCAGCAAGCGGGCGAGGAGTTGAACTCTTCCAAGGCGGCGATCGAAATGGCGTCGGCTGACCAGCCGGGACGGGTATTGCCGCTTGCGACCGAGGAGCCTGGGGGAGAGACGGCCCTCGTCCCGGGCGGCATCGGCGCACCCGGGGATCCGGCGGCTGACGGCTTTGCTGCCATCGGCCGGGTGCAGACTGACGTCTATGCCCAGGTCAATTTCGATCGGTCGGACTCGACGCCTGCGACCGGAAACGGTTCGGCCCCGTCCGTGGGCGACAAGCTGCGGGCGCGCTGGGAGGTGAACTTGCGGACGAACACCGAACTGACGACCGGCGGCCAGAATCCGGTGGTCGGTCTTGTGACGACGGGACAATGCGTGGAAGTCACTGGTACGCCCGAGGAACGCCGGGGCCAGTTCTGGGCGCCGGTGAAGAAGGTCGAGTGCTAGCAAGAAAAAAAGGCGGGGTTGCCCCCGCCCGCACTCGCCACGGCCTGAAACCCCTCACTTCGGGACCAGCACCGTGTCCACGACATGGATCACGCCGTTCGACTGGTCGACATCACCGATGGTGATGGTGCCGATGTTCTTCGATTCCGAATAGACCATGGCGGTGTCGCCCTTGAACTTCACCGACAGCGCGTCGCCCGACAGGGTCTTCAGGTTGGCATAGCCATCCGCGCCAACCTTGGCGCGCAGGTCGGCCAGTTTCAGGTCACCCGCCACGACATGGGCGGTCAGGACCTTCACCAGCATGTCCTTGTTTTCCGGCTTGAGAAGCGTGTCGACAGTGCCGGCGGGCAGGGCAGCGAAAGCGTCGTTCACCGGGGCGAAGACGGTGAAGGGGCCGGGGCCCATCAGCGCGTCGACCAGGCCCGCAGCCTTCACGGCGGCGACCAGCGTGGTGTGATCGGCCGAGTTCACGGCGTTCTCGACGATGTTCTTCGATTCAAACATCGGCGCGCCGCCGACATCGGGGTTGGCGGCAAAGGCCGAGGTTGCAAGGGCAGACAGCGCGACGGCGCCAAGGATCGACTTCAGGGACATGGGACACTCCATTTCAGGACCAGCCGGACCATCCAGCTGTCACATCCACAGGAACGGGCGTGTCAGAAGCGAAGTTTCGCCGGGCTTATCACGGCTGCGTGAAGACCTAGAACCATTGGCCCGGCTCCATCAGCCCAAGGTCCATCAGCTGCTGGCCGCGCCAGTCGAACTTGACGGAATTGGGCCAACGGAAGCCGTGGATCGCGTGGCGCGACCCCGGATTGGTGCGCAGCGCCTTGGCCGTGCGGAAGGAACAGACCGCCGCCGTCAGGTTGTTGTGCCAGCGGCAGGAATGGGTGTTCATCTCTTCTTCCGTCAAGGTGAAGTCCGGCAGCAGCTTTATCCCGGGCTTTGCGCGGAAGAGGGAGATGCGGTCGATACGGCGGCGGGAGTAGGGGATGTGCTCTTCGAACCGCCAGCGCAGCCCGCCGTAGAAATCCAGCTGCCGGTCCTTGGGTTGCCAGTCATTGCCTGGGTCCTTGCGGGCCAGCGCGTAATATCCCGACCGGTCCAGCCAGGCATCGTCCAGCGACACGGCATCGGGATGGGTCGTCAGGTCCCCAGCGTACAGGTCGATGACATAGGTCAACATCGCTGCCCGCCGTTCCTCGGCGTGGAAGGTGAGCATTTCGCCTACGCTCCGCGTCTCGCAGTAGGGGTAGAACAGGTATTCGGCATTGTGGCAGTAGTGGATCCAGGCGCCGGGGACGCGCTCGATCAGTGCGTTGACGGCAGCGACCAGGGCGCCCTCGGCATGGACATCATGCTCGACGACATGAACCCGGGCTTCCTGGTCGGGCAGAACCTGCACGCCGGTCGGGGCCAGCAGGATGATGTCGCGAAACCCGTGCTTGATATGATGGGCCAGGGTCGAAGCGATCTCGACCTCGTCTTCCGCCAGGATCAGCGACACTGGTCCCTTGCCCAAACCGGGGGTCTTCCGTTCCAGAAGGGCAGGCAGGCTGGGAAAACGCATGGTCGGTCCGGGTGGGTGGCGTCCTAAGGTCTGCGATCCGGCGTCCCGACGCAAGAGAGCATCCGGCACCCCCGACGCGGCGGTTGAGGCGGGGCCACGCTTGCGTTAGAAGCCCGGCACATCCCAAGGGGACCGCCGATGACCGAAGCGAAGAAGCTTTTCGTCAAGACCTATGGCTGTCAGATGAACGTCTACGACAGCGAGCGCATGGCGGAAGCTTTGGGCGCGAAGGGCTATGTCACGACCGACGTGGTCGAGGACGCGGACATGGTGCTGCTGAACACCTGCCACATCCGCGAAAAGGCGTCCGAGAAGCTGTATTCCGACCTTGGCCGTTTGCGGTCGCTGAAGGTGACGAAGCCGGGCTTGAAGGTTGGGGTGGCGGGCTGCGTGGCCCAGGCCGAAGGCGAGGAAATCCTGCGCCGCTCGCCGGTGGTGGACCTGGTGGTCGGCCCGCAAGCCTATCACCGCCTGCCCGAAATGGTGGAGGCCGAGGGGCGCGTCGTGGACACCGAGTTCCCGGTTGAGGACAAGTTCACCCATCTGCCCGAACGCAAGGCGCTGCGGGGGCCGGCCGCGTTCCTGACGGTACAGGAAGGCTGCGACAAGTTCTGTGCCTTCTGCGTGGTGCCCTACACGCGCGGGGCCGAAGTCAGCCGCCCGGTCGCCCGCCTGATCGAAGAGGCGCGAGGGCTGGTGCGGCAAGGCGTGCGAGAGATCACGCTCCTGGGCCAGAACGTCAACGCCTACCACGGCGAGGGGCCGGGCGGGACCTGGGGCCTGGCGCGGTTGGTGCGGGAACTGGCGAGGATCGAGGGTCTGGCGCGTATCCGCTACACCACCAGCCATCCAAACGACATGGACGACGACCTGATCGCCGCTCATGGCGAGGTTTCGCAGCTGATGCCCTACCTGCATCTGCCGGTGCAGTCGGGCTCGGACCGCATCCTGAAGGCGATGAACCGCAAACACACCGCCGAGGCCTATCTGCGGTTGGTTGACCGCATCCGAACGGCGCGGCCCGATATCCTGTTGTCGTCAGACTTCATTGTCGGATTCCCGGGCGAAACGGAGGCGGAATTCCAGGACACGATGGACCTGATCCGCGCCGTTGGTTTCGGGGCTGCTTTCAGTTTCAAGTACTCTGCCCGTCCCGGCACCCCGGCGGCCGAAAAGGCGCCGGTCGCCGCCGAGATCGCCGATGCGCGTCTGCAGGAGCTGCAGGCATTGATCACGACGCAGCAACATTCGGCGCAAGAGGCCATGGTCGGCCGCGAGGTTGAGGTCCTGTACGAAAAACCCGGTCGCCTGCCGGGTCAGATGGTGGGAAAGTCGGGCCATCTTCATGCGGTACACATCGCCGACCCAGATGGACGAATCGGCGAAATCGTCCGGGCGCGCGTGTCAGCTTCGTCGTCCAACTCCCTTGCAGCAGTGCTGATTTCTCGCAGAGCTTGACGAAATTCAATCTGGCTACGCGCCAGGGAAAGCTGCAGAACGGTGACAATGTCTGCGATTTTGCAGTTCTGCCCGACGATTTCCTTCTCTATGACAGGTTTCGGCGGCATTATCGCCCGGAATACGTACAATGACTCGGCCGGGTCAGCTTTGAGGAGTGGGGCAGTAATGAAACGGGGAAGCATGCTTCGGCAGGCGCTTTCGGTTGCGGCGGCGGGCCTTTGCCTGATGTCGGCACCCATGGCCCTGGCGCAGGAAGAGGCTGTAACAGGCAAGATCGAATGGGGCGTCTGGATCGACCGCGATGGCTGCCAGCACTGGTGGGCCGACGGCGGCACCGAAGGTTACATGGTGCCGCGCCGCGATCCGAAAACCGGCAAGCCGGTCTGCCTGAAGCAGTTCAGCTGCCTGTCCGACAGCACGGATACCTACT
>JBJTSJ010000323.1:0-3795 GCA_046076605.1 Tabrizicola sp. | reverse complement strand
GGCGCGCTGGTTCCAGCTCGTGCCGGGATCGTCCTGTTCGTGGTCCATCGAGGAAAGTTCCTGCGCCCAGGCGGATTTCTTCCGCGCGATCAATGCTTTGCGCTCGGCCCGCCCCGCATCGCCCGCGGTATTTGACAGCCGCGCCAGGCTCCCCTCGGCCACCTTCTTCGCATCGCCCACGATGCCCACCGTCACCGGCTTCGTCAGCCCGATCCGGTTCGGGTTGATGTCGCCCTGGATCACCTTGGCACCCTTCGGCCAGTAGTCGATCCCGTAGCCCGGCAGGGTCGAGAACGGGTTCAAACGCGTTCCCAGCGCCAGCACCACGTCCGCCTGCGCGATCAGCTCCATCCCGGCTTTCGACCCGTTATAGCCCAAGGGCCCCGCGAACAGCGGGTGGCTTCCAGGGAAGGCGTCGTTGTGCTGGTAACCGACGCAGACCGGGGCGGTCAGGCGCTCCGCCAGCGCCATCGAGGCCGGGATCGCGCCGCCGATCACCACGCCCGCACCGTTCAGGATCACCGGGAATTTCGCGGTCGAGAGCAGTTGAGCCGCTTGAGCAATGGCGTCCTCACCACCCGAGGGCCGCTCGAATTCGACCACCGCCGGCAGCGGCACGTCGATGACCTGGGTGAAGTAGTCCCGCGGCATGTTGATCTGGGCCGGGGCCGACTGCCGCTTGGCCTGCAGGATCACGCGGTTCAGGACTTCGGCCACGCGCGAGGGGTCGCGGACCTCCTCCTGGTAGCAGACCATGTCCTTGAACAGCGCCATCTGTTCGACTTCCTGGAACCCGCCCATGCCGATGGTCTTGTTGGCGGCCTGTGGGGTGACCAGCAGCAAAGGCGTATGGTTCCAGTATGCCGTCTTCACGGCGGTGACGAAGTTGGTGATCCCCGGCCCATTCTGGGCGATCATCATCGACATCTTGCCCGAGGCCCGGGTGAACCCGTCCGCCATCATCCCGCCCGAGCCTTCGTGCGCGCAGTCCCAGAAGTGGATGCCAGCCTTGGGGAACAGGTCCGAAATCGGCATGAAGGCGGACCCGATGATCCCGAAGGCGTGTTCGACGCCGTGCATCTGCAGGACTTTGACGAAGGCTTCTTCGGTGGTCATCTTCATGGCGCGTCTCCTTGATTTGCGCGGCACATTAGCGCTGCGATGAGTCCAACCTTAGGACCAGTTTCAACGGCCCGCTATGGCCAGAGCCTTGGCGATCCGCTGAATGCCCTCGGCGATCTTCTGCGGGGCGATGGAGGAATAGGCGAGGCGGTAGAAGTTGCGGGGGCCGTCGGCCGCAAAGAAGGCGCGGCCGGGTTCGATGAGTACGCCCTCGCTGCGCAAGGATAGGGCCAGTTCTTCGGTGTCCACGCCCTCGGGCGCGCGCATCCAGAAGCTGGAGCCGCCGAAACCGCCCTGCCCTGCCACGGTCAGGCCCTCGGCCGCGATGGCCTCGGCCATGACCTGGCGGCGGCGGCGGTAGGCGTTCTTCATGCGGTTGACGAGGGCGTCATAGTGACCGAGGCCCAGAAAATAGGCCATCGTCCGCTGGATATGCCCGGGCGGGTGCTTTAGCATCAGGCCCCGCAGCGCCCTCGCCTCGGCGATAAAGCCGGGGGGACCGACGAGGTAGCCAAGGCGCAGGCCGGGGAAGACGGATTTCGAGAAGGAACCCGCGTAGATCACTCTGCCATTCCGGTCGAGGGATTTGAGGGCGGGTGCGACGGGTTTCAGGAAGGACATCTCGAATTCGTAGTCGTCCTCGATGATGACGAAGCCCTTCGCTTCGGCGGCCTCCAGCAGGGCCACGCGGCGGTCGACCGGCATGGTGGCGTTGGTCGGGCACTGGTGTGAGGGTGTGGTGAAAACTACATCCGCATCAAGTACTTGCGGCGGCAGGCCCTGGGCGTCTACGTCCACGGGGACGGCGGTCGCCCCCGTCGCCGCGACGATGGCGCGCCAGGCGGGGTAGCCGGGGTTTTCGACGACGGCGCGGCGTCCGGGGGCAAGGAGCGCGTTGGCGGCAATCCAGAGGGCGTTCTGCGCGCCCAAGGTGAGCAGAACCTCATCTTCCCGCGCGGCGATGCCCCGGCGGGGGAGGATGGTGCGCAGAAGCTCCTGGATCAGCAGGGGGTCGTCGCGTTCGTAATAGTCCGTCGTCAGCGCCGCAAAGTCGCGCTTTCCCAAGGCGCGCAGGGCGCATTGCCGCCAGTTCTGGTGGTCGAAGAGCGTCGGGTCGGCCTGGCCGTAGATGAAGGGATAGGGGTAGCGGTCCCAATCCTCGGGCCGTTCGACGCGGGCGACAAGGGTGAAGCGGCCTTGCGTCAAGCCCTTGAAATCGATGCCCTCTGCGCGGGGTTCGGATTGGGGGAACTCGGGCGCGAGGGGCGCGGTGTCCGAGACGAAATATCCCGACCGCCCTTGCGCGGTGAGGTAATCCGAAGAGACGAGGTCAGCATAGGCGAGCGTCACGGTGATCCGGCTGACGCCAAGGTGTTCCGCCAGCCCTCTCGACGACGGCATCCGAGCTGCGGGGCGGAAGCGGCCGGTCAGGATGCCTTGCGTGACCATGGCACGAATCTGCTGCTGCAAGGAGCCGGTCGCGCCGGGGGTCAGGTAGAAGGCTTCGACAGGGATGGTGGCCATGGGGCCTCGCAAGGGGTGGCGATAAGTCCAGATGAAGGCGCAGCGGGCGGGAAAGAGTCAAGCAGCAGAGTCCCGGCGGCCAGCGACATCCTCGCGCCGCTCAATCATTTTGATTGATGTTCGCACGGCTTCGGCCTACGCCGGTCCGGCCTGAAAGATGCCACGCACGCGGTTCCTGCCAAGGCTGTCCCGAAGCCGCCGCAATTGTCCGGCAAAACCAAAGGCCATGATGCCCGATCTTCCCACTTCCGCGCGCGACTGGCTGACCACGCTGGCCCGCTACCGCGAACCGTCAACCCGCCGCAGCCTGTACGAGCTGGGCGCGACGCTGGTCCCGTTCCTGTTCCTTTGGGCGCTGTCGTGGATGGCGCTGTCGGTCAGTGCGTGGTTGGCCGTGGCCCTCGCGATCCTGAACGGCGGGTTCCTGGTCCGGATCTTCATCATCCAGCACGATTGCGGCCATGGGTCTTTTCTTGCCAACCGCACGGCGCAGGACTGGGTCGGGCGCTGCCTTGGCGTGCTGACACTGACACCCTATGCGGTCTGGCGGCGCACTCATGCGATCCACCACGCCCATCACGGCGATCTTGACCAGCGCGGGATCGGCGATATGCTGACCCTGACCATCGAGGAATACCACGCGCGGGGCTGGTGGGGGCGGCTAATGTACCGGCTCTACCGCAACCCCGTGGTCCTGTTCGTCCTTGGCCCCAGCTATCTGTTCCTGCTGCAGAACCGCCTGCCCTTCGGCCTGATGAAATCCGGCTGGCGGTACTGGACTTCCGCGATGGGCACCAATGCGATGATCGGCATCACCGTGGGCCTCCTGATCTGGTTCGGCGGGTTCTGGCCCATCCTCCTGATCTACCTGCCCACCTCGCTGATCGCCGCGACGCTGGGGGTGTGGCTCTTCTACGTCCAGCACCAGTTCGAAGACACGCACTGGTCCAAGGGGGAGGATTGGCAACTGCACGAAGCCGCGTTGGAAGGTTCGTCCCACTACATCCTGCCGCAGCCCTTGCGCTGGTTCTCCGGCAACATCGGCATCCACCATGTCCACCACCTCTATTCCCGCATCCCGTTCTACCGCCTTCCCGAGGTGATCCGCGACCACCGCGCGCTGGCCGAAGCACAACGCCTGACGCTGCG
>JBJTSJ010000322.1:0-12841 GCA_046076605.1 Tabrizicola sp. | reverse complement strand
CAGTTTTCCGGTGGGCAGCGCCAGCGCATCGCCATCGCCCGCGCACTTGCCGCCGAGGCCGACCTTCTGCTTCTGGACGAGCCGACGTCGGCGCTGGATGTCTCGGTGCAGGCACAAGTACTGAACCTGTTGAAAGACCTGCAGGACCGGCTGGGCCTGACCTATCTCTTCATCAGCCACAATTGGCTGTCGTGCGCTTCATGGCCGACCGGTTGGCGATCATGTATCTGGGCCGCCTGGTCGAGGAAGGTCCCGCCGAGCGTCTGTTCCAGACCCCCGCCCATCCCTACACCCGCCAGTTGCTTGAAACCGTGCCCGATGTGGCGAACCCGCGTCGCAACCGCGAGCCGCTTGCCTTCGATATTCCCAGCCCGCTGAACCTGCCGCCCGGCTGCACGTTCCACCCGCGCTGTCCACTGGCAACCGGCCTCTGCCGCAGCGTGGTTCCCGAGCTTCGCGGCCGTCCCGACGGCACCCGCATTGCCTGCCACGCCGTGACCGACGAGGTGCGGTCGTGAACTTCGATTTCACCGTCCTGCCCGAAGACGACCGCTACCGCCTGCTGACCAATTTCGTCGGCCCGCGCCCCATTGCGCTTGTCTCGACCGTTGATGACCGGGGCCGGCACAATGCCGCTCCAATGAGCTTCTTCAATGTCTTCTCACACGAGCCGCCCATCCTGATCCTCGGCATTCAACCGCGCGAGGACGGCGCGCCCAAGGACACGGTTGCCAATCTGCGTCGCTCGGGTGAGTTCGTGGTGCACATGGTCGACATGGCGATAGCGCAGGCGATGCTGGTCACCGGGCGCGACGTCCCCCCTGACGTGGACGAAATCGCACTTGCCGGGCTGACGGCGGTGCCATCGGTCCAGGTTGCTGCGCGGCGGATTGCCGAATCCGCCTGCGCGATGGAATGCCGGGTCGAACAGATCATCGACTACCCACGCCGCGCCATCATCCTTGGGCGCGTGGTCCAGATGTTCGTGCGGGATGAATGTCTTGACGCTGCGGGCCGCTATGTGGACCCCGCGACCTATCAGCCCATAGCCCGCCTGCACATGGACAACTACGTCACGAGTGACCGTCAGATCGTGCTGGAAGACCGAAATGAGCCCTAGACCCATTCCGTCTCGCTTCTTCTGCCCACCAAAGAGTCGCTGCGAATTCTTGCGAGCCCGCTGACTTTGATCGGGCGGGCGACAATCTGGCACGGTAGATGCCAGGCCTTCATCTGTGCCGTGGCAAGATGAGGTTGAGCAGAGCGGAACGTGGTGGTCATCATGGGGCAAACCAGGGCGCCCAGCGCCGTCCAACGCCCACGGACCAGTGTGTCGGTCGGCACGTCCTGACCAAGTTCGATCGGTGGGGCCGCATTCGTGTCTACCGGTCAAGCCCAGCCAGCCGCGCAATCTGTTCTTGTGGTCCAGCCATTCAACACCAAGGCGAATGTCGCCTGTTGTCCAAGGCGACTGTTTGCTGAGACCGGCACCCGCGTGATCGATCTTTTCCGGTCCAGATGGTCAGGACTATGGAAGGCCAGCGCTTTTCGGGAGTCGTGGGCCACTCGTTGGGCATTACTGCCAAAGAAACCGAATAATCAATGATTTCAAGAAGGAGTGGCGGACCCGGAGCGATTCGAACGCCCGACCCTCAGATTCGTAGTCTGATGCTCTATCCAGCTGAGCTACGGGTCCGCAGTGCGGGGCGATGTAGCCTTGCGCGGGCGGCAATGCAAGGGCGAAATCACGTTCCGGTGTCGGTTGTGCCCTTCGGCAGATGGATCGCGAATTCTGTGCCGTCGGTGTCGCTGCGGGCAAGTTCCAGCCGACCGCCGTGTCCCCGGATCAGTTCGGCCGCGATGGCAAGGCCGAGCCCCGTGCCGCCCTTGCGTGCCCCCCCCTGGAAGGCCGAGAACAGATGCTCGCGCGCCTTGGGGGGCAGGCCGGGGCCGGTATCGCCGACCCGGATCCACCATTCTGCCTCATCCTCGCCAGCCGATATCTCGATCGTGCCGGGCTGTCCGGTCGCTTCGATCGCCTGACGGGCGTTGCGGATCAGGTTCGACAGCACCCGGTACAGCTGTTCGCCATCCGCGCGGATCATCATGCCGGGGGGCATATCGATCAGGCAGGTGATCGCAGTGTCAGACCCAAGGCCTTCGCCTTCCACGACTTCGCCCGCCAATTGGGCGAGGCTTAGACGGCGCAATTGTGGGGGCGGCTCTTCGGCCTTGCCGAAGGCCAGCGTCGTTTCGCACAACGATACGGCGCGGCTGATCGAGTTCACCAGTTTCGGCGCCGAGCGTGCCACAGCGGGATCGGCGCTGTCCTCGATGCGGTCGGCAAACAGCTGCGCCGTCGTAAGGATGTTGCGCAGGTCATGGCTGATCTTCGCAACGGCCCCGCCCAATTGCGCCAGGCGTTCCTTCTGCCGAAGCGCGCCGGTCAACTGGGTCTGCATGGATTGCAGCGCTTCCTCGGCGGCGCGCAGTTCCTCGACATCGGCGTTGGGTTCAATCACACGCCGCGCGTCCTCGGGCGCTTCGGCATAGGTCTTCATGTGCTGCACCACCCGCCGGATCGGTGCCACCAGAAGCCGCTGCACCGCAAGAAACAGAAGAAAGGCCGTGACCACCGAAATCAGCGCCGACAACAAAAGGATGCGCAGCCCGTAGTCCACCATTGCGTCGCGCAGCGGCTTTGTTTCCATCGTGACTTCGATCAGCGTACCCGCGTCCTGGACCGGATAGCCGATCACCCGGATCACCCGGTCCTGTGGATCAAAGAGACAGGCGAAGGCGTCGCGCACCAGTTCCCACGGACCTGCCATGCGCAGATCGAAGGTATCGTGGATTTCGCCCGGGATTGGCGAGGACAAGACGAGCTGCCGCACTTCGTCGCGGCGCAGGACGACGTTGTACACCTCGGCATTCTTCAGAAGCTCTGCCTCAAGCTCGGGCGAGACCATGTCTTCGGCTGCAAGCTGGGTCAGCGCGGCGATCTGCGCCTGCTTCAGCCGGGTCAGCATGAAGTCGGCCCGGAACCGCGCGATCGACGGGACGAAGATCAGCACTTCGGCCAGCATCACAAAGATGACGGTCAGAATCAGGAAACGCCCCGAAAGCGTCTTGAGAAATCTCTTGCGTCTTTCGGCCACCCGAACCTTCCTTGTCCGGCTTCACGGGACCCAGCGCTGGATGAACCGCACGACGCGCTTCAACGCCGGGTTTTCAAACAGCTTCGGGCTAAAATAGGCGCCTGCGGCGCGTTTGGAAACCTCTCCCAGCGTCGGGTAGGGTGCGACCATTCCGGTGATTGCCGACATCTTCATCCGGGCCGAGATCGCCAGTGCCCAGAGGCCGATCAACTCGCCCGCCTGGGGACCCACGATGCTGGCTCCGACCGGGCGGCCTTTCACGATCATGACCTTGATGAGGCCCTTGGTCTTGCTTTCGGCCTGGGCGCGGTCGTTGTGGCTGAAACCGGCGCGAACCACGGTGAGGGCATCGCCATGGGCCGCCCGGGCCTCGGCCTCGGTCAGTCCCACCTGCGCGAGTTCGGGATCGGTGTAGGTGGCGCGGGGCAGGGCGCGCGAGTCGGCCTTGGCGGGCAGGCCAAGGATGGCCTGGCGGATCACGATGCCCGCGTGCCAGGCGGCGACATGGGTGAACTGCAAGCCCCCAGCCGCGTCGCCAATCGCATAGACCCTGCGGTTTGACGAGCGCAGCCCCGCATCTACGGTCACCCCTTTCGGCGTGTAGGCGACCCCCGCTGCCTCCAGGTTCATCCCGTCAAGCGCCACCTTGCGCCCGACCGCGATCAGCAGGTGCGAGCCCTTGACCTGCTGCCCGTCGCCCAACGTGACCTCGACCGCCCCCGCCTGCCCGGCAAGCCGAACGACGGGCTGGCCTTCGACGAGGCGGATCCCCTCGGCCCGCAGGGCGTCGATAATGACGGACGCCAGTTCAGGGTCCTCGCGGCCCAGGACCTTGGCCCCTTCGATCACCGTGACCTCGCAGCCAAGCCGCCGATGCGCCTGCGCCATTTCGACGCCGATCGGGCCGCCGCCGATGACAATCAGATGCTGGGGCCGTTCGCGCAGGTCGAAGATCGTCTCGTTTGTCAGGTAAGGGACCGTATCGACCCCCAGGATTGGCGGGACCAGCGCATGGGACCCGGTGGCGATCACGAAGCGGCGGGCGCGGATGGTTGTGTCGCCCGCCTGAACTTCGCGCGGGCCGGTGAAGCGGGCGAAGGCGCGGACCACGGTGCAACCGAGGCCCTCGAACCGCTCCTGGCTGTCGACGGGCGCGATCTCTTCGATCACCGCGCGCACATAGTCCTTGACCGCGCCGAAGTCGACTTGCGGGTCCACGCTTGCCACCCCGCGAAGTCCACGCCGCTGCGCTTCGGCCGCTTTCGCTGCCGCGATAAGGGCCTTGGAGGGGACGCAACCCGTATTCAGGCAGTCGCCGCCCATTTCGTTTGCTTCGATCAATACGACCCGCGCGCCCATCTGCACGGCGCCAGCCGCCAGCGAAAGGCCGCCCGACCCAGCCCCGATCACGCAGACATCCGTATCGATCCGCTGCATTCAGCGCGCTCCCTTGAAAGCCCGCAGCAGCATGGGCAGCGCGGCCAACGCAGCAAGGCCCAGAAGCGGCAAGAGGACGGGCGGAGTGAAGATGATGCCGAGATCGGGCGCTTCGCCTCGGGCGAAGACCCCGCCGAGCCCGGACCCGACCGAGGTGAAGACCAGGGCGCCGGGGATGATCCCGACGAAGGTCGAAACGGCAAAGCGGGCAAGGCTGGTGCCGACAAAGGCGGGCACAAGGTTGGCGATGAAGAAGGGCACCAGGGGCACAAGTCGCATCAGGAAAAGGACCGACCATTCGTTCTCGCGCAGCGCGGACTGCAGCCGGGCGGCCTTGCCGCCCGCGCTGTCCAGCTTGCGCGCCAGCGCATCGCCAAAGCCGGTGCGTGCGGCCAGGAACACCAGCACCGCCCCGGTTCCAGCACCGATGATGTTGTACGCGACGCCGGGGAACAGTCCGAACAGGAAGCCACCTGTCAGTGTCGCTACGGTCCCGCCCGGCAGGCTGAGGGAGACGATCACGACATAGGCAGCAAGAAAGGCCAGTACCGCCGAAAGGTAGTGGGCATCGCGGAAGGCCAGAAGCTCTTCCCGGTGGCGGGCGAGGGTGTCGAAGCTGATTTCGTCGCGCAGGGCAACGGTACCGACCAGCGCCGCTGCCAGAATCACCAGGATCGGCAGGCGCCGCAGCCAGGGTCGGCTTGGGGGCGGGGGCGGGTCGGCGAGAGTCATTATGGGTCCTTGCTTTGGGCCCGACCATGGCGCAGGTTGGCACGCGGGAACAGGGGTTTCACGCGGCCTTGATCAAGCCGGGCCGCATCCGACCGGTCCTGAAACATTTCGTGCGGCCTGGGGCAGAAATGTTGCAGGAATTCCGCAGGGTCGACGTTGACTTGGGTCCCGACCGCCCGTAAAGGACGGGCTTCAAGTTACGGGCCCTCGAATCCTTTCGGGGTTCGGGTCAAGTCTGATGGAGAGCCGCGATGAAGCGCACCTTTCAACCGTCGAACCTGGTTCGCAAGCGCCGCCACGGCTTCCGTGCGCGCATGGCTACCAAGAACGGCCGTCTGGTCCTGGCTGCCCGCCGCGCCAAGGGCCGTCACAAGCTGACCGCCTGATCTAGCGCCCCACGGGGCGTCAGGGTTTGCTCATGACACCGCCGGAAATCCAGGGCCAAGGCATTGCCGCCGAAGCGCCCGCTGGCTCTCCGGCGGTTTCGCTTTGCGTGATGCGGAAGCGAGCCGACTATCTGAAGGCGGCCTCGGCGCGGCGGCAGGGGACCAGCGGATTCCTGTTGCAGGCCCGCGACCGGGCGGATGGATCGACCGAGGTGAGGGTGGGTTTCACTGCCTCGAAGAAGATCGGCAACGCCGTCCTGCGCAACCGCGCCAAGCGGCGGTTGCGGGCTTTGGCGCGTGAGGTCCTGGCGCCCGAGGCGCGGGCCGGTTGGGACTATGTTCTCGTAGCGCGGCCTGAGGCGACGGTTACCCGTCCCTATCCCGACCTTTGCGCCGACTTGCGGCATGCGCTGGCGACCGTCCACCGGGGGCGGACGTGACGCCGTTGGCGCATCTGGTGGCGCTGCCGGTCCGGGCCTATCGGCTGCTTCTGTCACCTTGGGTTGGCCATGGCTGCCGCTTTCAGCCCACCTGTTCGGCCTATGCGCTTGAGGCGCTGGAGCGGCACGGGGCGTTGAAGGGCAGCTATCTGGCCGCGCACCGGATCTGCCGCTGCCATCCTTGGGGCGGGCATGGCTATGACCCGGTGCCGGGCGCAGACCCCGACCACGACGCGGGGCAGTAGGGCCGGGGGCCAAATCTTTTCGAAAAGATTTGCAAAATCCTTCGAAGGTTTTTGGCCCCTATTCCATCGTCGCGATCAGTGCGCGCAGGGTCTCGATGCCTTCGCCCCTCTCGGAGCTGGTCACGACGATCTCCGGATAAGCCGCCGGATGCTTGCCCAATGCGCCCTTCACCTGCTCGATAACCGCTTCGCGTTCGGTGCGGTTGATCTTGTCGACCTTGGTCAGCACCACCTGGAAGGTGACGGCCGAGCGGTCGAGCAGGGTCAGGATCTCTTCGTCCACCGCCTTCACCCCATGCCGCGCGTCGATCAGCACGAAGGCCCGGCGCAGCGTTGCCCGGCCCGAGAGGTACTGCTTTAGCAGCGCCTGCCATTTCGCCACCACCGTCACCGGCGCCTCGGCGTAGCCATAGCCGGGCAGGTCGACCAGATAGCGTGCCTCGCCCAGGGCGAAATAGTTGATCTCCTGCGTCCGGCCCGGCGTGTTTGAGGCCCTCGCGAGGGTTTTGCGCCCGGTCAGCGCGTTGATCAGGCTGGACTTGCCGACGTTGGACCGCCCGGCAAAGCAGACCTCCAGCCGGTCGGCCGGGGGCAGGCCGGACATCGCGACCACGCCTTTGACAAAGGTCACCGGTCCGGCGAACAGCAGTCGGCCCTGTTCACGGGCCTCTTCCTCGGGTTCCGGCGCCAGGGCGAATTGCAGGGTCATTCGGGTCTCCATTCGTCGCCGGTCGCGATGCTGCCGCCCGAAATCACCCGGGCGAAGACGCCGAAGTCCTGGTGGCCGTAGCCGGTTTCCAGCGCGCTAAGGGTGTCACCCTTCACCTCACCAGTGTCCGGGTCGACGGTGGTGGCCACGCAGCGGGTGATGCGTTCGACGATTTCCAGCGTGGCATCGCCCACGCGGAAGCGCCGGCCGACCCAGCCCCATTCGGCCCAGGGCGAAGCACCATCCAGCCAGAGGTTGCCCCGCCAGCGGTGGATCGACAGGTCCATCCCCATGCGCCGCCCGAAATCGGCCAGCGAGGCGAGTGACAGGACCGAGATCGACGGATAGTCGCTGTCGGTCATCGCAACCCCACCCTGGACGACGGCCGAGGGGCGCGCACGGCCAGCGGGGATCAGCGGTTCGGCCCAGGCCAGAAGCCGGGCCTGATCGGTGGGCTGGTCGGGGGCAACGGTGATGTCCCCGCCAGTCGGATGCGACAGGGTCACGGTCCGTGTGGTCTCATCCAGAGCGGCGGTTACCGCCATGAGTGCGGGTGCCTTGGCGCCGCGGGTGAAATTCATGCACGGGTTCCAGCCCGGAGCCAGTTTCGCCGCCTCATGCGCCACGGCCCATTCGCGGTCGAACGGTAGGCCCTGACCCGCAGAAAGACGAACGGACGCGAGGTTCTCGCGTCCGTAGGCCTTGATCGGGTGTCGATAGATATGGGCCAGCCGGATCGTCATTTCTTTCCGGATTTCTTGGGTGTCGGTCCGGGCTTCGTTGGCAGCGTGGCGGCCTTCGCTTCGACCTTCGCGACCTTGGCCGCACGAATGTTGCCGAAGATGTCGGGGCGTTTCCCGTGGCTCCACATGATCAGGTACTGCTGGATGAAGGTGATCGTGTTGTTGGTGATCCAGTACACGACGAGGCCCGAGGCGAAGCCGCCCAGCATGAACATGAAGACCCAGGGCATCCAGGCGAAGATCGAGGCCTGCACTGGGTCGGTTGGCGCCGGGTTCAACTTTTGCTGCAGCCACATGGTGATGCCGAGGAGGATCGGCAGGATGCCAATGAAGATCAGGTGCAACAGCGTGCCCGTGGCGGGTGCGTCCCAGGGCAAAAGGCCGAAGGCGTTGAAGAGCGACGATGGATCAGGCGCCGACAGGTCCTTCAGCCAGCCGAAGAACGGCGCGTGGCGCAGTTCGATGGTGACAAAGATCACCTTGTACAGCGCGAAGAAGATCGGGATCTGGATCAGGATCGGCAAACAGCCCGCGGCTGGGTTCACCTTCTTGTCCTTGTAGAGCTGCATCATCTCACGCTGCAGCTTCTGCTTGTCCTCGCCCGCGCGTTCCTTCAGCGCCTCCATCTCGGGCTGCAACTCCTTCATCCGCGCCATCGAGACGTAGGATTTGTAGGCGAGCGGCAGCACGAGGAACTTCAGGAAGAAGGTCAGCGCAATGATCGCGATTCCCATGTTGCCGATATGGTGGTTAAGCCAGTGCAACACGGCGAAGATGGGTTTCGTCAGGAAGAAGAACCAACCCCAGTCGATCGAATCGAGAAAGCCCGGGATGCCGCCTTCGTCTTCATAGGCGCGAATCGTGGCCCATTCCTTGGCACCCGCGAAGAACTGCATCGAAGTGGTGGTCGAAGCCCCTGGGGCGAGCGAAACCACGGGCTGGCGCACCTCGGCCTGGTAGATGCCAGCGTCGGGCACGAATTTCAGCACCGACTTGAACGGCTGGCCCTGTTCGGGGATCAGCGTCGTCATCCAGTAGTGGTCGGTAAAGCCGATCCAGCCGTCCGTTGTGGCCTCTGACACTTCGGCCGGAAGTCCCTCGCGCTGGTCCACCTCGAACTCGGTGATGTCGGGGTAGTCGGTCTCGGTCAGCTCCCCATCCGTCCGCTGGATCGCGCCTTCGTGGACGACGAAGATGTTCTGGAGTTTCGGCAGGCCGTGCCGGGCGACGATCCCGTAGGGCTGCAGCGCAACGGCTGCGGTCGAGCCGTTCTGGACTGTATCCTTCACGGTGAACATGAAGTTCTCATCCACCGACACTTCGCGCTGGAAGGTGAGCCCCTTGCCGTTCTGCCACTGTAGCGTGACCGGCGTAGCGGGCGTCAGGGTCGCGTCACCCGCAACGGTCCATAGCGTATTCGCATCCGGCACGTCGCCCGTCTCAAGACCCGTGCCCGGCAGCCAGCCGAAGACAGAATAGTAGGACAGGTCTTCACCCACCGGGGACAAAAGCCGCACGATGGGCGAGGCGGGGTCCAGCGTCTCGCGATAGGTTTTCAACGACAGGTCATCAATCCGCCCCCCGCGCAGAGAGAGCGATCCCGCAAGCTTGGCTGAATCGATCGAGACGCGTGGAGTTTCGGGAACAGGCGTCGCCTCGGTCTGGGCGACGGCGGGTTCGGACGTAGTCCCGGTTGTGGGCGCGTCAGCAGTGGTGGCGACGGTTTCGGTCGCCGGAGTGGTCGTCACAGGCGGTTCGGGCGGCGGGAACAGCACGAACCAGACGATCATCACCGCTGCGCTGAGAACCATCGCCAGGATCAGGTTCTTGTTGTTCTGCTCTTCCATCTGCCCGCCACCATGCCGATCAACCGATCAGCGGTGCTTCAACGACAGCCCTAGGCAAAGGTCAAGCAGTTTCGCCCGGAAAGGCGGAGGCCGACGATCAAATCTGGCGGCTTCGGGTGCGGTCTGGCCAAGGGCCTCAGCCCTTGCGTTCCAGCCTGTAGCTGCCTTCTGGCAGGTTCAGCGCGGCTGCGAGGTCACGCAGCTGGGTCAGCGACAAGGTGATCCGCAGCACTTCGTCCGTCTGCGGATCGGCCTGTTCGACCGTCACGCAATCCTCGAAGGCGTTGATCACGATGTCTTCCAGCAGGGGCAGGTCCTCACCCTCATCGACCAGGGTGATGACGGTCGCGTCGAATTCGTGCTCGATGGTGAACATGGGTATAGGCTAACCGGGCAGGTCCGCTTCGGCAACCGGCAAAGCCCGGGATGACAGCTTGGTGAGCCGCTCTTTTCCTTCCCCTGCGATTTGCTACCCTTCCGGAGAGCCCTCTCGAGGTCCCCGATGCGCAACCTCCTCACCGTTCTTCGACCCTTGACCCTGGCGCTTGCGCTTGGCGGCTGTGTCGCGTCCTCTCCCGTCCCGGTACCGGTGCCGGTCCCGCCCAAGGACGCGGCTGCTCCGGTCCAGCCGCCCCGGGTTGCGGCGGAAAACTTCCTGTCCGTGGTTGCCCGGGTCGAGCCGGTGGCCGAGGACTATTGCCGCAAGCAGGGCGTCGCGCGGAACTGCGACTTCCGCATCGTGGTCGATGACCGGCCGGGCCAGCCGCCCAATGCCTTCCAGACCCTTGACCGCGCCAACCGTCCGGTGATCGGCTTCACGCTGGCCCTGATCGCCGATGCACGCAACGCGGACGAACTTGCCTTCGTGTTGGGACACGAGGCCGCGCACCATATCCGTGGCCACATCCCCAAGCGGCAGGACCAGGCCTTGTCGGGCGCGCTTCTGGCCGGTGTTCTGGCCCAGGCAAGCGGGCTTTCGCCCGAGGAAGTGCGGGCTGCGCAGAACTTTGGGGCCGAGGTCGCGGCGCGCAGCTATTCGAAGGAGTTCGAGCTTGAGGCCGATGCCCTCGGGGCCGAGATCGCCTTTCTGGCCGGATATGACCCGGTGCGGGGCAGCGGCTTCTTCGACCGGCTGCCCGATCCTGGCGACAAGTTCCTGGGCAGCCACCCCCCGAATGCAGAGCGCAAGGCCCTGGTGGCTGCAACCACGCGACGCCTGCGCGGATTTTGATCTGCGTCAAGGCGCAGGAGTCGCTAGCCCGGCAGCATGGGTCATGGACCGGAGGTGGTGACGATGATCGGGTATCCAGAAGCGCCCAGGGCCTGGTGGCTGACGCGCGGCATGGCGCGGATTTCCGGGGTCAACCTGCCGCGCGCAGTGGTGGAAGGCTGGCTGCAGCGTGATGAGCTGGAAGAGCTGATTGCCCGCTGTGCCGCCTGCCGACAAAGCGAGGTCTGCGAGACCTGGTTGGTCCAGTCGGGCGCGGCGCAGGCGATGCCGGACTTCTGTCCGAACAAGCCGGAAATCGAGGCACTTGGCTGATCGTCAACCGGGCACCGGAGTGAACACTCTGGCAAGTCGCGGGTTCGTCCCTTAGCTTTCCGGCATGATTGTTCTGGAAGACCTGATCCGCGACCGCGGCTCGCGCTATGCGGCGGCCGTCGGGTCGGTGCGGAGCAGGGCAGACATCGACGCCTTCCTGTCCAGCCTGCGCCAACGCCGCAAGTTCGACAAAGCCACGCATCACTCCTGGGCGGCGATCCTGTCGGACGAGGGGCCCTTGAAGAACGACGACGGCGAATCCGGCGCCGGTGCCGTGATCCTGAAGATGCTGGAGCGTGAAGGCGTCCCCGACCGTATTGTCGTGGTGACCCGCTGGTATGGTGGAGTGAATCTGGGCGGCGACCGATTTGCGCATATCGTGACCTGCACACGCGCAGCCCTGGCCGCGGTGCGCGATTGATCCGCTTGGCGCGGGGCCAGAGCGGGTCTAGCTTGCGGAAAAGCGGGGGAGGGAGTGAATGCGCGACGCTCTGCGGGCCGAGGGACGGCGGCTGGCCAACACGGTGATCTGGTCCTGGGCCGGCTTTCGCGCCGCCTGGTCTACGGAAAAGACCCTGCGGCAATGGACATTGGCCAACGTCTTGTCGGCGACGTTGGCGTTTACGCTGGACCTGACGCCCGCCGAACGTGCGCTGATCCTGGCGCTCGGCCTTCTGATCCTTGCGGCCGAACTGATCAACACTGCGATCGAAGAGGTGGTGGACCACATCTCTCCCGGTCCCGATCCACGGGCGAAGAAGGCCAAGGACTGCGGGTCGGCCTGTGTCGCGTTGACGGCACTTGCGGCGGGGATGGCTTGGGGGGTGGTCCTTGTGGGGTAATCAGGGCACCGGCTGTACTGTGATGATGTCATACAGCAGGTCGTCTACGGGCGCCTCGCGTTCGACCCTGCAGGCCCCCCGATCTGTGACCTCAGCATAAAGCGTGCGCTTGAGGCCGCTTTCCGACGGCGCAACCTGAACCGAGTCAAGCAGGCAGGTTTCCACGCCGCGTTCGTGTTCGGCACAGATCGCGTCCACGATCCGAACGGCGCGGACATAAGGGCAAAGATAGACCTCATCCAGCTTCGCATCGCTGTAGGCCGGGGCAGTCCCGGCTGACATCCGTTCGCGCAGGGCCGCGTACCGGGTCTTGGCCTCAAGCACCACCTGACCCACCTGGATTTCCTGGTAGTTGGCATAGATCGCGGCGTTTGTCAGAGCAGACAGCGCCCAGCGGTCCGTTTCCAATGGATCGGTGCTGGATGCCAGAACATGCTTGGCCGCAAAGTCGAGCGCCGCGGCATTGCGGGGCGCAAGGTCGATCAACCTTCTGGAGCGAACGTCCAGGTCTGTTTTGCGCCACATCCGCAGTTCGGCCAGTTTCCTTTTGATCGCTTCGCTCTCTGCCTCTGACGGGTTGGGATTGCGCAACTCTTGCCCTTCGACAAACAGGTCCTCGATCTCATACAGCCCGGCCAGATCGACGAGGGTCCGGGGATTGCCCGGGTCGCGATCCGCCGCAAGGGAGGCAGCCTTTATGTCCTGTTGCAGTGCGGTCGCAAACCCGGCCTTGTCCGGCATGTCATTCATGCGAAGCAG
>JBJTSJ010000321.1:0-3737 GCA_046076605.1 Tabrizicola sp. | reverse complement strand
CGCCAGCGCGCCTGGGGCGTGCCGCTGACCTGTTTCGTGAAGCAGGGAGCGCTGCCGACGGAGGCGGACTTCCTTTTGCGCACCGCCGAGGTCAATGCTCGGCTCACGGCTGCGTTTGAAGCTCAGGTCGCCGATGTTTGGTATGTGCAAGGATTCAAGGAGCGTGTGCTCGACGGGATCGTGAAAGCGCAGGATTATGAACAGGTCTACGACGTACTGGACGTCTGGTTCGACTCTGGCTCTACCCATGCCTTCGTGCTGCGGGACCGGGAGGACGGGTCGGCGGACGGGCGGGCGGACCTGTATCTGGAAGGCACCGACCAGCATCGCGGTGGGTTCCACTCCAGCATGCTGCAGGCCTGCGGGACCAAAGGGCGCGCGCCGTATCGGGGTGTGCTGACGCACGGGTTCACGCTGGACGAGAAGGGCATGAAGATGTCCAAGTCGCTCGGCAATACCGTGGCCCCGCAGGAGGTGATCGGCGAGTACGGCGCGGATATCTTGCGGCTTTGGGTGGCGCAGTCGGACTATACGGTCGACCTGCGGATCGGGAAGGAGATCCTGAAAGGGGTCGCCGACAGCTATCGCCGGTTGCGGAACACCATGCGGTATATGCTGGGCGCGCTGGCGGGGTTCAGCGAGGCGGAGCGGGTTGAGACCGCGCAGATGCCGGAGCTGGAGCGCTGGGTGCTGCATCGCCTGAGCGAACTCGATGCCGAGGTCCGTGAGGGCTATGCGAAGTACGACTTCCAGGGGGTGTTCCAGAAGCTCTTCACCTTCTGCACGTCCGACCTGTCGGCGGTCTATTTCGACATCCGGAAGGACAGCCTCTACTGCGATGCGCCGACCAGCGTGACCCGGCGGTCCTGCCGGACGGTGATGGACATCCTGTTCCACCGGCTGACCACCTGGCTGGCCCCGGTCCTGGTCTTCACGATGGAGGAAGTCTGGCTGGAGCGGTTCCCGGGGGAGGACAGCTCGGTCCATCTGGTGGACTTCCCGGAGACCCCGGCAAGCTGGCGCGATGAGGCGCTGGCGGCGAAGTGGGAAACGATCCGCGACGTGCGCCGGGTGGTGACGGGCGCGCTGGAGGTGCATCGGACGGCCAAGGTGATCGGGTCGAGCCTGGAGGCCGCTCCGGTCGTCTTCACCTCGCCCGAATTGATGGCGCTTCTGGAGACTGTGACGTTTGAGGAGGTCTGCATCACCTCTTGCGTCTGGCTGTCGACGAAGCCGATTCCCGACGGTGCCTTTGCTCTGGCCGACGTGCCGGGCGTGGCGGTGCAGTTCGAGCCTGCGACGGGCCAGAAGTGCGAGCGCTGCTGGAAGGTGCTGCGTGATGTGGGCACGCATAAGCATCCCGGCACCTGCCAGCGCTGCAACGACGCGCTGGGGTGACCCAAGGTCGGAAACTTTTCGGCTGAAACCATGGTATCCTTCCCCGAAAGGGGAGGGGTGCCATGATCTATACCAGTCCATATCCGCCGATCGCCTTGCGCGGCGAGAGCATCACTGACCGGGTCCTGCGCGGTTTGGCGGGGGACCCGGACCGGGTGGCGATGATCGACGGGCCCTCGGGGCGCGAGGTCACGGCGGGGGTGCTGGAGGCGGGGATCCGGCGGCTGGCGGGGGGGCTGCGGGCGCGGGGCCTTGGCAAGGGCGACGTGGTCGCGATCCTGGCGCCGAACCTGCCGGAATATGCGGTGGTCTTTCACGGCGTGGCCTATGCCGGGGCGACGATCACCACGATCAACCCGACCTACACCGCCCCGGAAGTGGCGCACCAGCTGCAGGATTCCGGCGCGCGCCTGCTGGTCACCATCCCCGCGTTTCTTGAAACCGCGAAGTCTGCCGCCGACGGAATCGAGGTCGCGGTGATCGGCGAGGCTGAGGGCGCGACGCCCCTGGTCGCGCTGATGGGTGAGCCGATGGCGGCTCAGGTGCCGGTCGACGATGCGGTGGACGTGGCGGTGCTGCCCTATTCCAGCGGGACGACGGGCCTGCCCAAGGGGGTGCAGCTGACGCATCGCAACCTGGTGGCCAATGTCGAGCAGTGCCAGGTCTGCTTTCAGGTGCAGACGGGTGAGAAGGTGGTGGCCTTCTTGCCCTTCTTCCACATCTACGGGCAGACCGTGCTGATGAATGTCTATCTGGCGACCAGCGGGACGGTGATCACTCTGCCGCGCTTTGACCTGGAGCAGTTCCTGCGGCTCTGCGTGCAGCACGCGACGCCGACGATGTTCATCGCCCCTCCCGTCGCGGTGGCCTTGGCCAAGCATCCTCTGGTCGATCAGTTCGACCTGTCGCCGGTGAAGCGGCTGGTGTCGGGTGCGGCCCCGTTGAGCGCGGAGGTGGCCGAGGCGGTGACGCGGCGGACCGGGGTGCAGGCGCGGCAGGGCTACGGGATGACCGAGATGAGCCCGGTGAGCCACTCGGTACCCTTTGGCAGATCGGTGCCGGGGGCGATCGGGGTCGCCGTGGCCTCGACCGAGTTCAGGATCGTTGATCCGGTGACGGGGCAGGATGCGGCGGAAGGGGCCGAGGGCGAGCTTTGGGTGCGGGGGCCGCAGGTGATGCCGGGCTATCACAACCGGCCCGAGGCGACGGCGACGACCTTGACCGAGGATGGCTGGCTGAAGACCGGGGACTTGGCGCAGGTGGATGCGGAGGGGCACGTGTTCATCCGCGACCGGCTGAAGGAGCTGATCAAGGTCAAGGGCTTCCAGGTCGCCCCGGCCGAGGTGGAGGCGGCGCTGCTGACCTCGCCCATGGTGAAGGATGCCGCCGTGCGCGGCGTGCCGGATGACGAGGCGGGCGAAGTGCCGGTGGCCTTTGTCGTGCCTGCCGAAGGGGCGGAGGAGGGCGCGATCCGGGCGCATCTGGCGGGGCAGATTGCGCATTACAAGCTGCCGAAGCGGATCAGTTTCATCGAAGCGGTGCCGAAATCGGCCTCGGGCAAGATTCTGCGGCGGATGCTGCCGGTCTGAGGGCCTGCGGGAAAAACTTCGCCGAGGGTGGGGGCACCCCCGGCGAAGAGTCAGGCCGAAGCGCCCACGGGGAGACCGCGGGGCGTCGGCGTCGAATGCAGGCTGGTGGTCTTGACCAGGGCGTCGAACAGATGCTCGCCATGACGCAGTGCAATCAGGTCGTCGCGGGTCAGACCGATGTCGCGCAAGAGGTGCTCATCTTCACGTTCCAGCAGGAACGCGGTCGAGCGGCGCAGCTGCAGAAGGGCGAAGAGGCGGGCGAACATGATCTGAGTCTCCTTGTGTTGAGACCCAGAGATAGGGGCGGGTTTGACATTTCACAAACGAATAGGTTTGATGGGCGACATAAGTCAGACTCATGGGTGGGTGATGCAGCCGCTGGACAGCGACCTGATGCGGAGTTTCCTCGCGGTGGCCGACTTGGGGTCGGTCACGGCGGCGGCGGGGCGGCTCTTTCGGACACAGTCGGCGGTCAGCCTGCAGGTGAAGCGGCTGGAAGAGAGCCTGGGCCAGCCCCTGTTCGAACGCCAGGCGCGGGGGGTGGTGCTGACCCCGCGCGGCGAGCAGTTGGTGCCCTACGCACGGCGGGTGGTGGCTTTGCTGGACGAGGCGGCGGTGGCATTGCGCGAAAAGCCGCTGGTCGGGCCGGTGCGGGTGGGGATTTCGGACGAGTACTCGGGCACGGTGCTGCCCCGCGCGCTAGCGGCGTTTGATGAGCGGCATGAGGGGGTGCAGGTCTCGGTCCGGGTG
>JBJTSJ010000320.1:0-2573 GCA_046076605.1 Tabrizicola sp. | reverse complement strand
GCCTCCAGCCGCCGGATCAACCCCGCCACATCCTCCCCCGCCAGCGACCGGATCTCGAAATCCAGCACGGCATGGTTCGGCACGATATTGACCTGAACGCCCCCATTCATTTTCCCCACATGCAGCGTCGTGTAGGGCACGTCATAGTCCCCGTCCCGCAGCCCCGTCGCCGCCACATCCGCCTGCATCCGCCTGACCGCCCCCAGGAAATCCCCCGCCAGATGCAGCGCGTTCAGCGCCAGCGGAGCCAGCGCCGAATGCCCCTCCCGCCCCCGACACGTCGCCCGCAGCGCCACCTTTCCCTTGTGACCCGTCGCCACCTGCATCCCCGTGGGCTCCCCCACGATGCAGAACCGGGGTTTCACCGGGGCCGCCGCCAGAAGGTCGATCAGCGACCGCACCCCCATGCAGCCGATCTCCTCGTCATAGGACAGCGCCAGATGCAGCGGCACCTTCAACGGACGGCGCGCCGCCACCAGCATTGCCTCCACCGCGCAAGCCACGAACCCCTTCATGTCCGCCGCCCCGCGCCCGTAATAGCGCCCATCCTTCTCGGTCAGCGCGAAGGGCGGCACGGTCCAGTCCTGCCCTTCGACCGGCACCACGTCGGTGTGACCGGACAGCATGACCCCGCCCACCGCCCCCGGCCCGGTCGAGGCGAATAGGTTCGCCTTCCCGCCCCCCGCATCCGGCACAAGCGTCACGGTCAGCCCTTCAGCCTCCAGGAGGCCGCGGACATAGTCCATCAGCGCCATGTTGGGCCGGTGGCTCACCGTGTCGAAGGCCAGAAGCCGCTCCAGTATCTCGCGCATGATCCCCCCACTTTCCCCCCTGCTAGCGCGAAATCCGCCGCCCGGAAAGCACCCGATCACGCCGTTCCGCCCTTGTGGCCGGAGCCGGGCTTTGCCAGACTCGCGGTCAGCCTTGCCGAAAGCCGCCCGATGCGCCCCGCCGCCCTGATCCTTGCCGCTCTCCTGTCCGCCTGCAGCCCGGCCCTCGCCGACCCCGCCAATGTCGCGCAGGTCGGGTCCGGAGCCGTCGGCGCAGCCGGGCGGTTGGTGCTGGCGCAACAGGCGTACCTGGCCGCGATGAAAGAGGGTGATCCGGTCCTCCTTCTCGCTTCAATCCGCCTCGCCCGCTCGGTGACAGTCCGCCTGCCGACGGGCTGGGCCCGCACCACGACGGACGAGGGCCCCGCGGACCAGGAGATGGGCCGCTCCGCCGCACCCGACCCGGCCTCGCCGCAGGTGCTGGCCATCGCCCAGGCGCTTGCAGGAGAGGACATCGCGCTGCAGGACATCGCCTTCGACCTGGACGCCCAGCGCCCACAGGGCCGCCAGCCCACCGCGATCCGGGCCGAGGCAGCCGTCGCGGGCGGCCAGACCGACAGCTGGCGGATCGCCCTGTCTGGCGATGTTTCAGCCGAGCTTGGCCTGATCGGCGACGGCGACAGCGCGCTTGGCCTGGTGGTGACCGATGACAACGGCAGCATCGTCTGCGCCCTGCCCCCGGGCCTTACCCCGGCTTTGTGCCGCTTCACCCCGGCGCGCAACGGCTTTTTCACGGTCGAGGTCAGCAACCACGGCGCGCTGCAGAACAGCTACCAGCTCGTCGGCAGCTGATGTGACGGCATTTGTCACGCCAAGGTATCTTCTCAACCGCGCCCAGCCCTGCAAGGATTGCTATGGTCCCATTCCGGGACGGTGAACCTTCAGGATCCGCCATGACATCCAAGACATTTGTGCGTCTCGCTTCCACTGCGCTTGCCGCACTCGCTCTGCCCATCCTGGCCCATGACAAATCCGGCCCGAACCTTGGCCCCACCGCCGCCGATGCCGCGCCGGGCGGGGCCGCCACCATGGGCCTTGCACAGGACCTTTACGCCCTTGGCGCCGAGAAAGGCGATGCGTTGACCGTTCTGGCCGCGGCCAAGCTTGCCGCTTCGGTCGAGGTCGCCAGCGCCGAACCCACGGCGCTTGATCCAGCCAAGGTCACATTCGGCGAAGGCGAACAGCAGACCTTCGCCAAGAAGGCCGCGGCCGCCGCCCCCGCAGCCCCCGCGCCGATGATGAACGACGGCACCCCGCGCGCGGCGGCCAAGGCGACCTTCTTCTCCGTCACCTCGGACGACGAAGGCGCGGCCGAGGCCCCGGTCACCGCCGAGGCGATGTTCGCCAAGGCCAAGGAACTCGCCGCCGATGACGAGGCCGTGCTGGGCCTGATTGACGACGCGATGGCCGAAGGCTCGCGCGGGCGGATCGGCGGGGCGGTGGAATGGCTGTCGCGCCTGCCTGCCGGGCAGACCGACGTCTGGGAAATCCCCTACTACGGCAATTCCTACGCCGAGGTCGCCGTGGTCGGTGATGGCGATGCGAACCTTGACGTGGCCGTGACCGACGAGAATGGCAACGTGATCTGCTATGATGTCAGCTGGTCGGACAAGCTGTACTGCGACTGGACCCCGGCCTGGGATGGCTTTTTCTACGTCACGGTGCAGAACATGGGCGGGTCGCGGAACAGCTATTGCCTGATGACCAACTGATCCGCGCCTCACATGGAAGAAGCCCCGGAGC
>JBJTSJ010000319.1:0-4005 GCA_046076605.1 Tabrizicola sp. | reverse complement strand
CAACGCCTCGACCCAGTTTGCCGACGGCGGCGAGTTCGGGATGGGCGCGGAAATCGGCATCGCCACTGGTAAGATGCACGCCCGCGGCCCCGTGGGGGCGGAACAGCTCTGCAGCTTCAAGTATCTGGTGACCGGCGACGGAACCGTCAGAACGTAAGCCGGATCGTCGTATCCCCGATCTCGGTGATAAGCCGCCGCCCCTGCCGCGCCAGCTCGTCCGGGACCAATGCAAAATGCACCTGGTTCGCGCCGATCTCGGCCGGGGCGCGCGGTTCGGTCAGGACCTCCCACAGGGCCGGATCCACCTTCAACCGGGGCGCCTCGGCTAGCACCTGCCAGCCCGAATCCGACCGCGTCACGCTGATCTTCCCGCCATAGGCCAGGGCGCTTTCCAGGCACTGCAGCAGAAGGAACGCCAGACGCACCTCGCGCCGCGACAGGTCGGCGGGACTTGTCCAGGCGAAACTCACCCTGCCCCCGCGCCCCAGATCGCCCAGGATCGAGGCCACCTCAGACCGCGCAATCCGCTGGTCGCTGGTCGCCTGGCCAAAGCACACCCGGAAGAACCGGATCCGCGCATTGGCATTGGCCACGCTTTCGGAAATCAGCGCCATCTCCGGCCGCGCCGCCCCCGGCTCCATCGCCAGAAGCTCCACCCCGTTGCCTATCGCCCCGATCGGGCTGATAAGGTCATGGCAGATGCGCGAGGCGATCAGAGCGGCGAGGTCGGGCTTGTCTTGCATCATCGAACCGGGCGAGAGGACTTGATATGGCGGCGCTTCTGGAACCGGGCATGTTCGTGCGGCACCCGGATCAGGCAGATTGGGGTCTTGGTCAGGTACAGTCGAACATCGACAACAAGGTGACAGTGAACTTTGAACACGCCGGGAAAGTCGTGATCGACAGCAAGCGCGTCTTCCTTCTGCCAGTTGCGGGCCCCGATCACTCATGGTGCGAATCCGCTAAGGAAACTCAACCGGGAATTGCTTGGGTGGCCCCTGAACTGGCGAACGGTTGCAATGCAACCGCCCCGTGGCTAAGTGAGACGCGTCGAAAGCCCTCAGCAAAGCCCCAGATCCCCCCGGATGTCCGCCGAACCTGCCCCCTATGTCGTCCGGCTGGCGACCACGCCCGATGACCTGACAGCTGCGCAGACCCTGCGCTATCAGGTTTTCGTTCGGGAACTGGGCGGCAACGGCCCGCTGGTCGACCATGACAAGGGCCTTGAACGCGACGCCTTCGACCCGTTCTTCGACCACCTGATCCTCGTCGACCGCCGCATCGACCCTGCCACCCACGCCCATGTCATCGGCGCCTACCGCGTCCTGCCCTCCGACCGCCGCGCCGCCGCCGGGCGGTTCTATTCCGAAACCGAATTCGACCTGACCCCCCTCCTCGCATCGGGCCGCCGGCTTCTGGAGCTTGGCCGGTCCTGCGTCCATTCCGATCACCGCGGCGGGACGGCGATGTTCCACCTGTGGAACGGGTTGGCAGAATACGTCCTTGACCGCGGGATCGAGGTGCTGTTCGGCGCCGCCTCCTTCCACGGGACCGACGTGGCGACTCTGGCCCAGCCGCTCTCTTTCCTGCACCACCACCACCTCGCCCCGCCCGAGATGCGCGTCCGCGCACTCCCCCCATACCGCCAGGACATGGACCTGGTCGCCAAGGACCAGCTCGACCGCCGCGCCGCGATGGCCGCCACGCCTGCGCTCATCAAGGCCTACCTGCGGCTGGGAGGCTTTGTCGGCGACGGGGCCTGGATCGACCGGGATTTCAACACCACCGATGTCTGCCTGGTGATGGACACCGGCCAGATGTCCGCCCGCCACCGCGAGTTCTACATCCGCAAGGCCGGCCCATGACCGCCTGGCAGGACGCGCCACCGTCGCCCTTGCGGATCACCCCGCTTGGCTTGCTGCGCGTCCTCTGGCGCGGCTCGCTGGTCGGCGGCCTGACCTACGGCGGCCTCTTCGTCCTCCTCCTCGTCCGCCTTGGCGAATGGCCCTTCTTCGGCCAGGCCCGCCCGGTCACGCCCCACATCACCAAGTTCGTCTGCCGCACGGCACTCCGCCTGATGCGCCTGCCGCTCACCGTCCACGGCACGCCCATGACCCGGCCCGGAGCCATCGTGGCCAACCATTCCTCCTGGCTTGACATCTTCGTCCTGAACGCAGTCCAGACCATCTATTTCGTCGCCAAGTCCGAGGTCGCCGGCTGGCCCGGCATCGGCTGGCTCGCCCGCGCCACCGGCACCATCTTCATCGCCCGCAAGGGGAGTGAGGCCAAGAAACAGCAGGAGATCTTCGAATCCCGCCTCCAGGCCGGGCACCGGCTCCTCTTCTTCCCCGCAGGCACCTCGACCGCCGCCATCCGCGTCCTGCCGTTCAAGTCCACCCTCTTCCAGGCCTTCTTCTCGCCCGCGCTGGAACACACGATGCACATCCAGCCCGTGACGGTGATCTTCCACGCCCCCGAAGGCGCGGACCCCCGGCACTACGGCTGGTGGGGCGACATGGACTTCGCGAGCCACCTCCTGAAGACCCTCGCCACCCCCCGCCAGGGCCGGGTCGAGGTGATCTTCCACCCCGAAGTCCCCGTGGACGCGTTTGAAAACCGCAAGGTCCTGGCCCAGCACTGCGAACGCGTGATCCGCACCGCGCATATCAACGCTGTCGAATAACCCGCAGTATTTGCCCATGGCCCAAATACTCCCGCCGGAGGCAGCGACGCCAGCCTACGCGCGAAGCCCTTGAGCCCTGCCCCTCGCAGGGTGGGCGGCACGCCTACAGCCCGTTTCAGACCTGCCGCAGCACCTTCGCCAGGGGTCGCCCCTTCGCCAGCTCGTCCACCAGCTTGTCCAGGACCCGCAGGTCGCGCATCAGGGGGTCGTCGATCTCCCCGACCCGGACCCCGCAGATTACCCCCGTCACCAGATCGCGCGCAGGGTTCATGCGGGGGGCGTCCAGGAAGAACCGCTCCAGCGTCACCCCCTGACTCAAGGCCGCCCCCAGCCCCGCGGCGTCGTACCCGGTAAGCCATGCGATCACTTCGTCCAGCTCGGCGCGCGCCCGCCCCTTCCTCTCGACCTTTGCCGCCCATGCCGGATAGACCTTGGCCAGGCTCATCGCGAAGATGCGGTGCATCCGTCCCTCCCCCCAGTCGCGTAGGATGGGCGATCCGCCCACCGCCGGTTATCGCAGACGACGCAGCAGCTCCAGCGACGGTTCGCCCGAGACCGGCAGCCCCACGCTGGCCTCATGGGCGCTGATCGCGGCCTTGGTCTTGCCTCCGATCACCCCGTCGGTCCCGCCCGTGTCGAAGCCCCGCGCCGTCAGCAGGCGCTGCAGCTCCTGCCGGTCTTCCTTTGTCATCCCCTTGGCGTCCGGTCCGAAATTGGCCTGCACCGGCCCCCGGCCCGCCAGCCGGTCGGACAGATGGCCGACGCCGATCGCGTAGTTCTGCGCGTTGTTGTAGCGCAGGATCGTGGCGAAGTTCTGCGTCAGCAGAAAGTACGGCGCCCCTCCCCCGTTCCCGCCCGCGATGATCGACCCGCCGGCAAGCGCGCGCCCGTCGGCTGACTGTACACCAATTGCCTCCCAATCAGCCGCCGACCGACCCTTGCCGCGCCCCAAAAGGCCCGGATCGAAGCCACCGGGCATGCGCACCTCCATCCCCCAGGGCAAGCCCGGGGTCCAGCCCGACTTCGCCAGGTAGGCCGCGGTCGAGGCCAGCGCATCCGTCGGGTCCTCCGACCAGATGTCGCGCCGCCCGTCGCCGGTGAAGTCCACCGCATAGGCGAGGTAAGAGGTCGGGATGAACTGCGTGTGCCCCATCGCCCCGGCCCAGCTGCCGGTCATGCCGGACGGAGAAATATCCCCCGCCTGCAGGATCTTCAGCGCCGCCACCAGCTGGCTTTCGAAGAACTCCGCCCGACGCCCCTCATAGGCAAGTGTGGACAGGGCGGAGACCACCGGCACATTGCCGCGCCGCGTGCCGAAAAAG
>JBJTSJ010000318.1:0-3271 GCA_046076605.1 Tabrizicola sp. | reverse complement strand
CTCTCTTCAAAGAGCGCAGTTCTATCCTCTCTTTGCCGATCAGGCCTGCCCGCGATCCCCTGAAATCACTGCCCGCCATCACGCGAAATCACTGCCCGCCATCATCTGAAATCACTGCCCCAATCCCGCGAAACACGCATTCGTCTTCCTGCCCGTCGCGGTGCTGGTCGCCTTCAGCTTTCAGGATGGCCGCCTGCCGGTGCCGCCGTTCAAGGGCGTGACGCTGGACTGGTACGCGAAAGTGCTTGGGAATGACGACCTGACGGCGGCGCTGCTGAATTCGCTGCTTGTCGCCGTGGTCTCATCGCTGATTGCCCTTGTCCTGGGCTTCCTTGCTGCCCATGCCCTGGCCCGGGTCCGGCTTCCGGGGTCGGCCCTGATACGGGGCGTGCTGATCGCGCCGATGACGGTCAGCTATCTTATCATCGCGCTTGGCCTTCTGAACCTGTTCAACCAGACCGGCATCAGACTATCGCTATGGACCGCCGGGATCGGCCATGTCGTCATCAACCTGCCGCTTTGCTTTGCCATCACCTACGCGGCCATGGGCGACCACCAGCGGAACGCCGAACGCGCCGCGCGAGATCTTGGCGCGCCCGAGTGGAAAGTGCTGACCCTGATTTCTGCCCCCATGCTGGCCGCCCCCCTGGCTGCCGCCTTCTTCCTGTCGGTCACCTTTTCCTGGGACGAGTTCATCATCGCCTTCCTCCTGACCCGCTTCGACGTCACGCTTCCGGTGGAAATATGGTCGATGCTGAAATCCGGCCTGTCGCCTGCCACCAATGCGGTTGGGTCGCTCGTGTTCCTCGTCTCGGTCACCCTGGTGATCCTGCTTGAGCTTTTCGTCTTCCGGAGACGCCCATGACTGCAGCCCTGTCGATCCAGTCGGTTTCGCAAAGTTATGGCCAGGCCACGGCGCTTACCCAGGTCAGCCTTGAGATCGAGGCAGGGGAGTTCGTGGTGCTACTGGGGCCCTCGGGCTGCGGGAAAGCGACGCTTTTGAACCTGATCGGCGGGTTCACCGAGCCCACGGCGGGGCGGGTGCTGATCGGGGGCCGCGACATGGCGGGCGTGGCGCCGAAGGACCGGCCGACGACGACAGTGTTCCAGGACTACGCCCTCTTTCCGCATATGAGCTTGCGCGATAACGTGGCCTTCGGGCTGCGGATGCGGGGGGTGGAGCGGGCAAAGCGGGGGGCGAAAGCCGATCAGATGCTGGCGCTGGTCGGGCTGGAAGGCCGGGGTGACCGACGGCCGCATGAGCTTTCGGGCGGGCAGCGGCAGCGGGTGGCGCTGGCCCGGGCCTTGGCGGTGGAACCGGAGGTGCTGCTCTTGGACGAACCCCTGGGCGCCTTGGACCTGAAGCTTCGCCGCCAGATGCAGGATGAGCTGAAGGCGATCCAGCGCCGGGTCGGGTCGACCTTTGTCCATGTCACCCACGACCAGGAAGAGGCGATGGCGATCGCCGACCGGATCGTGGTGATGAATGCCGGGTGCATCGAACATGTCGGCCCCCCGCGTGAGGTCTATCTGCAGCCGAGAACGCTTTTCACTGCCGGATTCATGGGTGAGGTCAACCGAATTCCTGTCACCGGTGGTCGTGCTCCGTTCGGCCCTGTCGACGCCCCGGATGGCACGCTTTGCCTTCGGCCCGAGGCGATCACGCCCAGCGGTGCGCTGCGGATCGGCCCGTGCAAAGTCGAGGATGCCGCATTCTTCGGCACCCATATCCGCGCCCATGTAGCACCCCTTTCCGCCCCGGACTTGCGGCTGGTGGTGCATCTGCCGCAGTCTCAGGTGGTGCAGCCGGGCGGTGTCCTGGATCTTGGGGCCGAAAGCCATGTGGTGCTGACCGAATGAGAGCCAAACCCGAAGACTGGTGGCGCATCCGCAGCGTGGGAGATGGCGTCACCCATATCGACGAACCCCATATCCGTGAATTCTACCGCTGCAACGTCTGGCATGTCCGGGGCCGAGATACTGATATGCTGGTCGACAGCGGGATGGGCGTCGTCTCTCTGCGCGATCAGGTCCCGCTGGTCACCGAACGCCCGCTGCAAGCGGTGGTCAGCCACACGCACTTCGACCACGTGGGCCTCCACCACGAATTCCCCTGTCGCCTCTGTCACGCCGCCGAGGCGCATCTGCTGCGCGCGCCCACGCGCGAGAACACCTTTGCCGACAAGTATGTGACCGATGACATCTTCACCACGCTGCCGCCCGAACCCTACCAGTCCGAAACCTACACGGTGAAAGCCGCGCCTGTGCAGCGGCTGTTGTGGGATGGCGACATCATTGACCTCGGAGACCGGCAGTTCGAGGTGATCCACACCCCGGGCCATTCCCCCGGCGGGATCGCGCTGTGGGAGAAGTCGACCGGCATCCTCTTCTCGGGCGATATCGTCTACGACGGCGAACTCATCGAGGGGACCTCGGAGCTTGAGCAATGGCAGTACATCGTCTCGATGGAACGTCTGCTGCGCTTACCGGTCCGAGTTGTGCATGGCGGGCATTTCCCAAGCTATTCCGGCGAACGGCACCGCGAGATCATCTTGACCTGGTTGCAGCAGAAGGGTCGGTAGTCGGAAGCAATAGGTTCTCCAGCATGAGATGCGATGGAGGAGATGCGCGTTGGCCGTGGTCGACTTCAGGCGCGGTCCACCTTGTTGCAGTCTTCGATCCGCTTTCACCCGAGTTGGTCGGTTCCGGTGGGCTTCAGCTATTCCGCGATGGCCGGACAGTGTCGGAAGCTTCGATCTGTGGCTTTGGTCGTTCTTCCCGAGGCCGGTCCGCTGACTCCTGCCTCGCCTCGAATGGCAGTATTTGCCCGAAGCAGTGCAATGCGGACGCTTTCCGAAGCGGCCTTCCAGGCACGTGGCCTGCGTGGCCGTTGTCTGCTGTCAATGCAATGTCTTCCACCGCCAGAGACCTTTCGGCATCGCAACTCTGCGTCAAGGGAGAAGGTAGATGCTTGTTCGATTTTTTTGGGAAGGCCGGAGCGGTTCTGCTGTCTGCCGGTCTTGGAGTGGGCGCACAAATCGCCGCAGCCGAAGATAACGAGTTCGCGGCCGGGAAGTCGGAATACATGGCGGCCTGCGCCGCGTGCCATGGCGAGGCAGCGGATGGAAACGGTCCCATTGCGACTTGGAGGGCGCTGCGAAATAGGAGAAGTCCGCAGGCGCCACGTGCGCCTAGAGCCTGTCGCGACTATGACAAATCCAGTGACCGGCCGAGAAACGAAAGAAGCCGACGCTAAGGGTCGCCTACTAAC
>JBJTSJ010000317.1:0-12330 GCA_046076605.1 Tabrizicola sp. | reverse complement strand
CCGACGACGAGAGGAAAGGACTTCGCGCGCAAGCGCTCCTTTTCATTCCCGTCGCCGGAAGGGTCACACTGCCAGCAGTCTTCCGTCCTGGCCCGCCGAAGCCTCGGCCTTGTCCAGAAGGAGCTGCAGGGCGGCGCCGCGGGCGAAGTCGGGGTCAGTGGGGCCTTCGCCGCGGATGGCCGCTATGAAGCGCTGGTAGACGGTCGGGACCGCGGGGCATTCGACGTCTTGCCAGAGGCCTGCCTTCATCGCCTCAGGTCCCAAACAGGCGCGGAGGTGGCTTTCGGCCTTTTCGAACCGCACCTCAAGACCGCCATTGAGGCCGTAGAGGCGCAGGCGCAGGTCGTTCAGGTGGCCGCTGGCGAACCGGGTCGCGGCGACGGTTCCCAGGGCGCCGTTCGACAGGCGGACCTGCATCGTGGCGCTGTCATTGGCGTCAAGGACATAGTCGCCGATTTGCCCGCCGGGCGCCTTGTCGAAAGTCTGCAACAGGCAGGAAATCTGCGTCGCATCCATTCCCGCGATGAAGGTTGCGAAGTCGAGGATGTGAATGCCGACGTCGCCGAGGACGCCCTTCGACCCATGTTTCGTCGACAGCCGCCAGAGCCATTGCGCTTCCTTGTCCCAATGGCCCCAGGCCGGCTGGGTGAGCCAGCTTTGCAGGTAGGAGGCCTCGAAATGCCGGATGTCGCCGATGGCGCCCTCACGCACCATCTGGGCGGCCTTCTGCAGCGCTGGCACGTTCCGGTAGGTGAGGTTCACCATGTTGACGACGCCCGCCTTGGCCGCCGCTGCCGCCATTTCCTGCGCATGCGCCGCGTTGGTGGCGAGGGGCTTTTCGCAAAGGACATGCTTGCCTGCGGCCAGGAACGGCAGGGTCGTCGTATAGTGGGCGGCGTCGGGGGTGACGTTGGTCACCGCGTCGAACTCACCCCAGGCGATGGCGTCCTGGACAGAGGCAAAGCCGTTCGGGATGTTGTGCGCCTTCTGGAAGGCGGCAAGGCCATCGGGCCGGGTGTCGATCCCGGCGACGAGGGTGACGCCAGGGTTGGCCGCGAAGTGTTCGGCATGGTTCTTCGCCATGCCGCCGGTGCCAAGGATCAGGATGCGGACGGGTTGCATCAGCGATAACCCTTCTCGCCGTCGTGGTGGAGGCGCGGCCCGCGTTCCTCCAAAGGTTCCAGCGTCTTCCCGATGGGGGTGTTCGGCGCGTCGGTCGGGTCGACAAGCCGCGCCTCGGGGTTGAAGGCCCAGCGGACGCCGTTCGCGATCACCTTCTGCACCATCGGCTGGTGGTAGGTCGGATAGGTTTCATGCCCCGGGCGGAAGTAGAAGATGTTGCCCGCGCCGCGCCGGTAGGTGAGGCCCGAGCGGAACACCTCGCCGCCCTGGAACCAGCTGACGAAGACGGTTTCCAGGGGTTCCGGCACGCCGAAGGGCTCGCCGTACATCTCTTCATATTCGATTTCGAAATGGTCGGGGATGCCGCGGGCGATGGGGTGCTGGCGGGAGGTGACCCAGAGGCGTTCGCGTTCCCCGGCCTCGCGCCAGCTAAGGTTGCAGGGCGCACCCATGAGCCGCTTGAAGGGCTTGGAGAAGTGGGCAGAGTGCAGGAAGATCACGCCCATGCCGGACCAGACGGCCTCGGCCACGCGCTCGACGATCTTGTCATCGACGTCGCCGTGGGCGGCATGGCCCCACCAGATCAAGACGTCGGTTTCCTTGAGCTTGGCTTCGGTCATGCCATGCTCTTTGTCCTGCAGGGTGACGGTCGTCGCCTTGATCCCGTCTTCCTTGTTCAGGAACTCGGCGATCGTGCCGTGCATGGTCTTAGGGTAAACCTCGGCCACCACCTTGTTCTTCTGCTCGTGGACGTTTTCGCCCCACACGGTGACGCGGATTGTCATAAGTTTTCTCCTTGAAATGATACGCGCCCGGAGCTTACCCCAGGCGCGCGGGTAGGGGTCAGCGGACGGGCTTGCCGTCGGCGTCGAAGCGGCACAGATGCCCGGCCTTCGGCGCGATGGAGACCGTGGTCCCCACCGCAATGTCGGCCTTGCCGGGGCGGCGGACGATGACGGGTTCCTCGCTGCCGATTTCGACAAACAGGAAGTGGTCGGAGCCCAGGTCCTCGACGTGCAGCACCTCGCCCGTCCAGGGGCTGGAGGGGACGACCTCCAGGTGTTCGGACCGGACGCCCAGGGTGGTGCAGCCCTCCGCCTCGGCGAATTTGCCGGTCAGGAAGTTCATCTTTGGGCTGCCGATGAAGCCCGCCACGAACAGTGAGTTCGGATGCTCGTAAAGCTCCGCCGGGGTGCCTGCCTGTTCCAGACGGCCATCGCGGAGGACGGCGATCCGGTCGGCCAGGGTCATGGCTTCCACCTGGTCGTGGGTCACGTAGATCATCGTGACGTTGGACATCGAATGGTGGAGCTTGGCGATTTCCAGACGGGTCTGGACCCGCAGGGCGGCGTCGAGGTTAGACAGCGGTTCGTCGAACAGGAACACGCGCGGGTCGCGGACGATGGCGCGGCCGATGGCGACGCGCTGGCGCTGGCCGCCAGACAGCTGCTTTGGCAGGCGGTCCAGGAGGTGGTCGATCTGGAGGAGCTTGGCCGCGTTTTCCACGCGCTTACGGATCTCGGCGTCGCTGGTCTTGTCCAGCTTCATCCCGAAGGCCATGTTGTCGTAGACCTTCATGTGCGGGTACAGCGCGTAGCTTTGGAACACCATGGCAATGCCGCGCTTTGACGGGATGGTGTTGTTCACCCTCTCGCCGTCGAACAGCATGTCGCCGGTGGTGATCTCTTCCAGCCCCGAGATGAGCCGCAGCAGCGTGGACTTGCCGCAGCCCGAAGGCCCGACGAAGACCATGAACTCGCCCTTCTCGATGGTCAGGTCGATGCCCTTGATGACCTGGACGGCGCCGTAGGACTTGGTGACGTTCTTCAGTTCGATCTTTGCCATTATGTCAGCCCTTCACGCCGCCCGCGGTCAGACCCGCGACGATCTTGCGTTGGAAAATGAGGACGAGGATGATCAGCGGAACGGTCACGATGACCGAGGCCGCCATGATCGGACCCCAGGGGATTTCCTGCTGGCTTGCGCCCGAGAGGAGGCCAATCGCCACCGGCACCGTCCGGGTCGTCTCGGAGGAGGTGAAGGTCAGGGCGAACAGGAACTCGTTCCAGGCGCCGATGAAGGCCAGAAGGCCTGTCGTCACCAAAGCGGGCCACAGAAGCGGCAGGAACACCTTGGTGATGATGACCCAGGGGGTCGCGCCGTCGACGATGGCGGCCTCCTCGATCTCGACCGGCAAGTCACGCATGAAGGTCGTCAGCACCCAGACCGTGAAGGGCAGGGTGAAGATCACGTAGGACATGATCATCGCCCAGGGCGTGTTGAAGATGCCGAGGAACCGGACGAGTTCGAACAGACCCGCCAGCACGGCGATCTGCGGGAACATCGACACGGCGAGGATCATCATCAGCAGAAGCCCCCGTCCCCGGAACCGCACCCGAGCCAGCGCGTAGGACGCGGTGACGGCCAGGAACAGTGCGAAGACGACGGTCGTCGTGGCGATGAAGACCGAGTTGACAATGGACTGGATGAAGTTCCGCCCGCCCAGGACCGAGGCATAGTTCCCCCAGTCAAAGGACTTGGGCAGGTAGTTGACCTTGAAAAGCTCGGTCCCGGTCGCGAAGGAGGTGACGATCGCGTAGTAGAACGGGAAGACCGAGAAGACGACGATGACCACGACAAGCGCGTAGAAACCGATGTTCGCCAGCAGCTTTTGAGCGTTCATTTCTGGCCCTCCCCGGACAGGTCGACCTTGCCCAGCCAGATATAGAGGCTGACGAAGATGGCGATGATCGCGAAGAGAAGCGTCGACTGCGCGGCCCCATAGGCGAACTTGTCGAAGTCGATCATGTTCTCGCGGCTGATGACCGACATGGTCTTGGTGGCGGCCGAGTTCGGCGTCAGCACGTAGACCAGGTCGAAGATCCGCAGCGCGTCCAGCATCCGGAAGATGATCGCGACGGCCAGGGCGGGGCGGATCAGGGGCAGGGTGATCTTGAAGAACACCTTGACCGGGTTGATGCCGTCGAGCTTCGCGGCCTCATAGATGTCGCGGGGGACCATCTGCAGACCGGCAAGGATCAGCAGCGCCATGAAGGGCGTGGTTTTCCAGATGTCGACCATCAGCACGGCATACATCGCGGTATCGACCGAGGCAGTCCAGGCGATCTTCTGGTCGATCAGGCCGAGGTTCAGCATGATGTCGTTGATGATCCCGAACTGGTCATTCAGCATCCAGGCCCACATCTTCGCCGAAACGATGGTCGGGATGGCCCAAGGGATCAGGATGGCCGCGCGGACCAGGCCGCGGCCCTTGAACTCGGCGTTCAGCACCAGCGCGACGATCAGGCCCAGCACGGTCTCGAAGAAAACGGACACGAAGGCGAAGCGCACCGTGTTCCAGACGGCGTTCCACCAGGCCGGGTCGACCAGCGTGCCCCGCCAGATCCAGCGGCCGGATTCCAGCACGCGGACGGACAGGTAGTTGTCAAAGCCGATGAACTCGCCGCCGTACAGGTCGGACAGCGCGGTGTTCGTCAGCGAAAACCAGATGGTGCGGATCAGCGGCCAGGCCGCTACGAAGAACAGTGCCGCCAGCATGGGTGCGATGAACCAGAAGGCCGCGCGCTGACGTTGTTGGGTAAGGCTGAGCCCCCCCGAATTCGTTGCCATGATGTCCCTCCCCTGTCGGGCCCCCCCCTCGAGACCCGTCGTTGTAGAAGCGGGCGGCCCCCGCTTGGTCAGAAGCCGCCCGCCTTGGGATCAGTCAGGTCCGGGAGGACTTACCAGGCCGACCCCTTGATGTCGGTCAGTTCAACCTCAAGCAGTTCCAGGTTCTCGGCAGCCGAGCCATTGCCCGACAGCGTGTTGTGGACCGCCGACCAGAACTTGGCCGAAACCTCGTTGTACTTGCCCAGCGTCGGGGCCGACGGCCGCGGAACGGCGTTCAGGAACACGTCCTTCCACTGCGGGATGATCGGCTGCGCGGCGGCGATGTCGGCGTCATCGTACAGCGCGATGATCGTCGGCAGGTTCGATTCCGCGATGGCGCGCTGCTTCTGCGCCTCGGGCCCGGCCAGGTACAGGGCCAGCGAAATCGCGGCGTCCTGCTTGGTCGAGTACTTGGAGACAGCCACGTTCCAGCCACCCAGCGTCGCCGCCGAGGTGTCACCTTCCTTGCCGACCGGCAGGGTGGTCACGCCGAACTTGCCCTTGACGGCCGAGTCGTCGCCGTTGCCCAGGCCGTAAGCATAGGGCCAGTTGCGCATGAAGACCGCATTGCCGGTCTGCCAGACGCCACGGGCTTCTTCTTCCTGGTAGGCGAGGACCCCATCGGGGGAAATCGTGCCGACCCAGGACTTCGCGGCCTCAAGCGCCGCAGCAGCGTTCTCGTTGTTGATCGAGATCGACCCATCGGGCTCGACGATCTGGCCGCCGCCGAAGGACTTGACCCATTCCAGCGCGTTGCAGGTCAGGCCTTCATAGGCGTTGCCCTGCCAGACAAAGCCCCAGAGGTCCGCCGCACCCTCGGCGCGTTCCGCGTCCTGGATGAACTTGGCGGTTTCAGCCAGTTCGGCCCAGGTCTTCGGCGGGGTTTTGCCGTGCTTTTCCAAGAGGTCCGTGCGGTAGTACAGCGCCGGGGCGTCGGTGAAGATCGGCAGCGCGACGAGCTTGCCGTTCACGGTCTGCGATTCGATGATCGAGGGGAAGTGGGTCGGCGCCAGGTCCTTGGCGGCCTCGGTCAGGTCGACGAAGTGGTCGGCCAACTGCGGTGCCCAGATCACGTCGGTCTGGTAAAGGTCGATGTCGGTGGCGCCAGCGGCAAGCCACAGGCGGTACTGGCCGAACTGGTCGGTGGTCGAGGCGGGCATCGGCACCAGCGTCACGGTGTTGCCGGTCGCTTCTTCCCACGGCTTGACCAGGGTCTTGAAGTTCTCGACCGCGTTGCCGACGGCGCCGGAAACATAGAACAGTTCTTCCGCAGAGACCGGGGCGCCGAACACGGCGAGCATGGCTGCGGTTGCGGTCGCACGAAGCGTGCGGCCTTTCATGATATCCATTGGTCTTCCTCCCAAAAGCCGCCGTGCTGGCGTGCCATCTCTGTTGCAAAACGCCCGGACGAATCCGAAACGTTTCGGAATTGATAGTCTCCAAAGCGCTTTCGGTCAACGATTCGATGCGCTTTGGATGGGGCCGATTGCGGTGACCGAATTGCGCTCGATAAAGCTGTACTCGCCGATACGTTGCAGGGTCGGCAGGGGCTTGCCTTCGATCGCCCCTGCAAGGCAATCGGCCAGCGGTTCCCAGCTGTCGCGCAGCGGTGCCTTTGTCACCGTAAGCGAGGGGAAGAAGGCCGAGGCGCGCAGCGAGGGCAGGTGGTCATCATGCGCCACGACCGATACATCGCCCGGCACCGAAAGCCCCAGCGCCGAAAGCGCCTGATAGACCCCCCGGGCCAGGCGGACGTTGCCGCAGACGATGGCGGTCGGACGGGGCGCGTCGCCGGTAAACAGTTTCACCGTGCCGGTCAGGCCATTGGCTTCGTCCATCAGGCTGTTCAGATGCAGATGCGGCTGCGGCTCGATCCCCGCGTCCTTCAAGGCGCGACCATGGCCACGCTGGCGTTCGGACACGTAGTGCAGGCCCGCGCTCCCGTTCAGAAAGGCGATGCGGCGCTGTCCCTTCTGGGTCAGATGTGCGGTCAGGTCATAAGCAAGCTGTTCATTTTCAATATCAAAATACGGGTAGTCCGGCGGATGGCCGCTGCGACCATGCACCACGAAGGAAATCCCCGCCTTGCGCAGGAAGGTGATCCGGGGGTCTTCGTCCAGCGGGTTGATCAGCACGAAGCCATCCAGCATCGCCTTGCCGATCAGCTTTTGATAGACCGGGATCGCGGGTTCGTTCTCGGCCATGATGTGCAGGACGAACTGCATGCCCCGCCCGGAAAACTGCGCCGAAAGACCGGCGATCACCTGCAGGAAGATTCCGTCCTCGCCGATGTCGCGGTGCTGCGGCACCACAAGGCCGACCATCCCCGACCGGCCCGAGACCAGCTTTCGCGCCGACACGTTCGGATGATAGTTCATCGCGCGTGCCGTGGCTTTGACGCGCAGCCGCGTCTCCTCGTTCACGTCGGAATGATCGTTCAGCGCCCGGCTGACCTGGGTGATCGACAGGTCAAGCGCGTGCGCGATGTCTTTCAGCGTCGCCATGACTCAAACCCCTTTGAGGCGTATCCGAAACATTTCGGATGAGAAAATCAATGGAAATCTGCAGCGATGCTTGCCAGACGGGCCCTGGATCCCGATGCTGGGGCCATGGCACATCCACCGGTCACCCTGCGACTGCGGCTTCTGTTCGGCGACCGGCTGGTCTTCGGCCCGGGCAAGGGCGAGCTGCTGGCCCAGATCGCCACGACCGGGTCCATTGCTGCCGCGGGTCGGGCGATGGGGATGAGCTACAAGCGCGCCTGGGCATTGGTCGAAGAGATGAACGCCGCCTTCCGGGCGCCCCTGGTCCTGTCGGTGCGGGGCGGGGCGGGCGGCGGCGGGGCGGCGCTGTCCGAGGATGGGCAGGCCGTGCTGGCGGCCTACCGCGCCTTGCTGGCCGCCGTCGATACGGCCGCTGCACCCGAAATCGACCGCATCTCGGCGCTTTTGCATATATCCGATCGGAAATAACGCTTGCCGGGTGGCCCCGAGGCGGGCCATATGTCTGGCGAGACATATCGGATCGATCATGCGCCTGCTGCTTTCCTTTGTTGGCCTATACCTGTCTGCCGGGTGCGCCCTGGCCGACGTCACCGTCTTTGCCGCCGCCAGCCTTAAGACCGCGCTGGACGAGATCGCCGCCGACTACACGCAGGCGACCAGGGTGCCGGTGGTTGTATCCTATGGCGGCAGTCCGGCCCTGGCCACGCAGATTGCCGAAGGCGCCCCGGCCGATATGTTCTTGTCCGCTTCGATCCAGTGGATGGACGATCTGGCGCGCAAGGGCCTGATCCAGCCGGACAGCCGCCGCGATCTTCCGGGCAATACGCTGATCCTTGTCGGCCCCCCGGGTGCGGCGACGGTCACGCTGGACGGGTCGCTGGACCTGGCCGGCCTGTTGGCCGGGGGCAAGCTGTCGATGGCGCTGGTCGAGTCGGTCCCGGCCGGGCAATACGGCAAGGAGGCTTTGGAGAGCCTTGGCCTCTGGTCCAGCGTCGAGGCCAGCGTCGTTCAGTCGGAAAACGTTCGTGCCGCGCTGAAACTCGTCGCGCTCGGCGAAGCCCCCTATGGTGTCGTCTACGGCTCGGATGCGGTGGCCGAACCCGGTGTCGCGGTGGTCGGGACTTTTCCCGCAGGCAGCCATGCACCGATCACCTATCCCGGCGCGCTGACCGTGACCGCGGGTCCAGATGCGGCGGCCTTTCTGGATCACCTGACGTCGCACAAGGCGATGGCGGTCTTCACGGCCAACGGCTTCCTGCCCTTGCCATGACCAATCCCTGACGGCAGGTTCGCAGGATGATGGACTGGCTTTCGCCCGAAGAGACCCAGGCATTGGCGCTGTCGCTGCGCGTGTCGCTGGTCGCGACGGTTGCAAGTCTGCCCTTCGGCATCCTTGTCGCCCATGCCCTTGCACGCTGGCGTTTTCCAGGCCACGGGCTGTTGAATGCCGCGGTCCACTTGCCGCTGATCCTGCCACCCGTGGTGACCGGTTACCTGCTCTTGCTGACCTTCGGACGGCAGGGCTGGATCGGCGGCATCTTGTGGGACTGGTTCGGCTTTACCTTCGCCTTCCGTTGGACCGGGGCGGCGCTGGCGGCGGCGGTGATGGCCTTTCCGCTGATGGTCCGGGCGATCCGCCTGGCGATCGAGGCGGTGGACCCGAAGCTGGAAGAGGCGGCGGGGACCTTGGGCGCCTCGCGCCTGACGGTGTTCCGGACGGTGACACTGCCCCTGATCCTGCCCGGCATCATCGCGGGGGCGGTCCTGGCCTTTGCCAAGGCCATGGGCGAATTCGGCGCGACCATCACCTTTGTCGCCAACATCCCGGGCGAAACCCAGACGCTGCCCTCGGCGATCTACAGCTTTCTGCAGGTGCCGGGTGGTGACGCTGCGGCGTTGCGGCTGGTCCTGATCTCGGTCGCAGTGGCGATGCTGGCGCTGGCGCTGTCGGAATGGCTGTCGCGGCGGGTGGCAAGACGGATCGCGGGTCGATGACGCTGGATATTCACTTGCGCCACGCCTTTCCGGGCTTCCGGCTGGAGGTCGACATGGTGCTGCCCGGCGGCCTGACCTGCCTGTTCGGGCGGTCGGGATCGGGCAAGACCAGCATCGTGAATGCGGTGGCGGGGCTTTTGCGGCCCGATGAAGCGCGGATCTTGCTGGATGGTTCAGTATTGAACGATCTTCCGCCGCATCGTCGGGACGTGGGCTATGTCTTTCAGGATGCGCGGCTTTTCCCGCATCTGACGGTCGCAGAGAACCTGACGTATGGCCCGCGCGTCCGGGGCCGCAAGGTCGCGGGCATGGGCCACGTGGTCGAGCTTCTGGGCATCGGGGCGCTGTTGCCCCGGCGGCCTGCGGCGCTGTCAGGGGGCGAAAAGCAGCGGGTGGCGATTGGCCGGGCGCTGCTGTCGCAGCCGCGTCTCTTGTTGATGGACGAACCCCTTGCCGCGCTGGACGAGGCGCGCAAGGCCGAGATCCTGCCGTATATCGAGGCGCTGCGGGATGACACGGGCTTGCCGATCCTCTACGTCAGCCATGCCCTGCCCGAGGTGGCGCGGCTGGCCACGACCATCGCTGTGATCGAGGCAGGGCGGGTGGCCGCCCTTGGGCCTGCGGCCATGATCCTGTCCGACCCGGCCACGGCGCAACTGATGGGGCTTCGCGACGCGGGGTCGGTCCTTTCGGCACGGATCGCGGCGCAGGAGGCGGACGGGTTGACCCGGCTGGACACCGCGGCGGGGCCGCTTTGGCTGCCTCGGATTGCGGGCCAGCCGGGGCGCGGCCTGCGGGTGCGGATCGCGGCGCAGGATGTGATCCTGTCGCGCGACCGGCCGGTTGGGCTTTCGGCGCTGAACATTCTGCGCTGTCGAGTGGCGGCCCTGCATGAGGGGCAGGGGCCTGGGGTGCTGGTCCGGCTCGAAGTGGGGGAAGAGCATATCCTCGCCCGCCTGACGCGGCGATCGGCGCAGGCTTTGGACCTGGCTCCGGGGGTCACGGTGCATGCCATACTGAAATCCGTCGCGGTGGCCCAGGCCGATGTCGGCGGTGCGCCGTCGCTTGCCTGACGCGAATCGGCATGCGCCATTTCTGGCCGGTCAGGGCCTGTCGGGCGGGAATCTGCGCCCGGAACTTCGGCAGAAGCAGGTCCCCTCGTTACTGGCGGTTGCACTGTCATAAAGCCCGGTTGACAGCCCTACCCAATGCGGGAGTAAGGTCGTTACGCACGGCAACTTTGTGCGGCTGACAAGGTCCTGTTACACAGCACCTGCTAGACCGCACCAAGCGCGACCGCGTGAACGAAAAAATCCGGGGACAGCCCGCGCCTCTGCTTTTGAAACCAGGGAGACCTACTGTGACTCAGACCAAATCCGCCTTCAGCCGCCGCCGGTTCCTGCAAGGCTCCGCCGCCGGTGCGGGCATCCTCGCCGCTCCGGCGGTCATCTCGTCGAAGGCCTTGGCCTCGTCGGGCGAACTGAACTTCACCGGCTGGGCCGGCTATCCGGCCCTGGCCGAAAAAGTGTTGCCGGCGTTCACCGCCGCGACCGGGATCACCGTCAACTTCAAGGAACTGCCCGATCAGGACACGATGTACGCCGAGGGCAAGGTTGCCCTTGAAGCTGGCGGCATCGACGTGATCGAGCCGACCATCGACCGCGTCGGCGCCTGGGATTCGAACGGCCTTCTGGGCGCCTGGGACGAATCGAAGCTGGCGATGGACAACTATCTGCCGGGCCTCGCCGATGGTGCGGCCGGCGAACGCTCGCGTCCCGGTGGCGCGCTGAAGTACGTCCCGTCGAACTGGGGCACCGAAGCGCTGGTCGTGAACTCGGCCAGTGCCAAGCTGTCCGCGCCCGCCTCGCTGGGTGACCTGTTCAACCCGGAAAACCCGGCTGTTCTGCGTCCGCACTCGGCTCTGGCTGCGATGGGCCGCTGGCTTGACGCGACCGGCAAGCTGCCGCGTCCGTGGATGGACGGCTACACCGACATGGCCGCAATGACCGAACTGTGGGACATCGCGTTGGCCGAGGCGATCAAGGCCAAGGGCAACGTCGTCCAGTACTGGTCGGGCGAGAACGAAGCCAACGCGGGCTTCACCGCGAACGGCGCGGTCATCGGCCTGTGCTGGGACTCGACCGGCTTCAACCTCCGGAACGACGGCTATGCCTATGTCGCACCGGCGGAAGGCGCCTTCGCCTGGCACCAGGGCTTCGTCCTGATGAAGAACGCCACTAACGTCGACCAGGCGCACGAGTTCGCCAAATGGATCTCGACCGCCGAGGGTGCTTCGGCCTGGGCTTCGGCCTTCTCGTCGAACCCGGTGGGCAAGGGCGCGGCCGAGCTGATGAACCCCGACGTTGCCACCTACTACAACGGCACCTTCAACGACGATGCGCTGTCGAAACTGTGGTGGTGGCCGGACCAGTCGGCAGACTTCCTCGCCAAGCGCGCGGAATACGCCGACAAGTACAAGGCAGCTTGATCGGGGCCGCCTGATCAGGGCCGCACAAGATATCGGCACGCCGGGTCCGAAAGGGCTCGGCGTGACTTTTTCGGGCAGCGCCACGTCGGTCTGGACTGAAAGCCGGGCACAATCTGGCGATACCCATTGCAGGGTCCGGACGGCCTGCTAGCCTGCAACAAAAAGACTGACACTCGGGGAATACGATTGGGGGACCACGCGACATGAGCGCGGGAATTGATCTGGAAAACGTCTGCTGCGACTTCGGCACCTTTCGGGCCGTGGACAATGCCAATGTGTCTATCAAGCCAGGCGAGTTCTTCTCGTTCCTCGGGCCGTCGGGCTGTGGCAAGACGACAATCCTGCGCATGGTGTCGGGCTTCATCGAGCCCACGGCGGGCACGATCCGCATCGGCGGCAAGGACGTGAAGGGCACGCGCCCGAACCAGCGGCCGACTGCGCTGATCTTCCAGAACCTGGCGCTGTTCCCGCTGATGCCGATCTGGGAAAACATCTCGTTCGGGCTGGAGGTGCGCGGCGTCGACAAGGCAACACGCCGCAAGAAGGCCGAGG
>JBJTSJ010000316.1:0-24349 GCA_046076605.1 Tabrizicola sp. | reverse complement strand
CTCTCTTCAAAGAGCGCAGTTCTATCCTCTCTTTGCCGATCAGGCCTGCCCGCGATCCCCTGAAATCACTGCCCGCCATCACGCGAAATCACTGCCCGCCATCATCTGAAATCACTGCCCCAATCCCGCGAAACACGCATTTGTCTTCCACTAAAGGGATAGTGCGCCATGGACATTGCCGAATTTCAGATCATCCGTTCGCCCATGCGTCTTGCAGCGCCAGAGCCGGACCGCAGCGCTTGGCTTGTCGGCGAGATGCGCAGCCAGATTGCCCAAGGCACCCAGCTGACCCTGAAGCTCTTTCAAACCCTGTCGGCCGAGCTTGCAACGCGCGGCTCCGATCCCTTGGCCGACTCTGTCCGGCGCAACCCTGACACGCCCGCACAATTCTTCTGGTGGGTCGTCGGCAGGCTGTCGCAGGCGCTCGAGGATGCGCAGGACCGGATGGTCTCCAAGGAATGGCTGGCGGCCCTGCAAGACCTTGTGGACCAAGCTCGGGCGCAAAGTTCGCGGTTCGACTGGAAGTCTGAACGCGAGACGGCCGAGCCCGAACTTTACGACCATATTGTTGCGGCAATGGGCAGCGACGATCTGGAACGGGCGGCGGGACTGACGCGGCTTTACGCGGTGCTGCGGCTGCTGCGCGAGCCGGAAAAACTCTTTGACACGCCCGATCGCACTGCGGCCTTTCTGGCGACAACCGTCCCGCATCTGCCACTGGAATTGTCAGCGATGCTGTCGGCGCGCGCAATCCAGCTCGTGCGGGAAGCGTCAGTCAGCGATCTCTATGTGGTCCGCCAGGAATGGCGCGGTTATGTGGCCGGCGACATCGCGCAGATCCTGAACGTGATGCCCGGCGCCGATCATGAACGCAGCCTGAAGCGGACGGACGAGCGTGAAACAATCGACACCCGCGAGGTGACCGAAACCCAGGGCGAGGAGCGCGAAACCAAGACCGAAGAGTCAAGCGAGGTCCAGAAGGAAACCTCGAACGCGCTTCGCGCCGAGATTTCGGGTTCGGTAAAGGCCGAGCTGCAGCAATCATGGGGTACGGGGTCGATCAAGGTCTCCGGCGGCGTTGAAGGGCGGCTGTCCCTAGAGCAGACCGAACGGCAAGCGACGCGGACAGCAAGGTCTGCCACAACGCGTGCAGTGGCCAAGATGGAGACGGTCACGCGTGAGGCGCGCAGCCGTCGCGCTCTGGTCCGCAGCGAAGAGCTTGCCCGTGATGCAGTGAAGAATGGTACGGGTCAGCCGGTTCGCGGGGTCTATCGATGGCTCGACCGGATCGACCGTTATCAGATCTGGCGCTATCCCGACCGGCTGCAGCTGGAATTCCAGTTGCCGGAGCCAGCGGAATTCCTGCGCTGGATGGCGCGGCGCGAGGCGGAAAAGACTGTCGGCGAGGGCCCGCCGGACTGGACGCTGAAGCTTGATGAGATCGGCGAAGACAAGGATCTGATCGCATTGGCCGCCAAGTACCGTGCGACAGGCTTGCCCCGCCCTCCCGCCGCGCAGGTCAGCGTGAACGAGACAGTAAAGGCCGATGCGGACCAACTGCCAACGGACGAAAAGCTGGCACTCAGGGTGCCAGTCGCGACTGCAGAGGCCGATCTCTTGGTTCCCGCTGGTTATCTGGCAACGAAGATCACCTACAAAGGGATCGCTGCTCCTGCCTGGGCCGTCTGGAATACTGAAACAAAGGACCTGCGGGGCGAAATCGCGCGAAAAAGCTATCACGGCTCGGTCGTGTCGGTGTCGGTCGGCGGAGTGACGAACTGGGCCTCGAACCAGCGAAATCTGAAGGAAAAGACCAAAGCAGTAGCCCGCTCGTTGAACATTGAGGAAGAAGGCTGGGTCCGCTTCGGCGATGCCGTAACCGAAATGAACGAAGCCAATGACGTAAAAGCCGCCTATACCGTGGATCTGTCCCCGCCCGGCACGGCTCGGGTCAAGGCCGTGGTCCAAGGCGCAGGCGTCACTTCGGTTGCCGTATCCTTCAGCATGACCTGCCAGCGCAGCGCGCAAACCTATGCCCGCTGGCAGCAAGAGGTCTATGACGCACTTTACGAGGCGTGGTCGCAGTGGCGGCGTGAATGGGAGAATGCTCAGGCGCGCAAGGCCGAGCTTGATGCCATTTTCGGCGGCGGCGGATCGTCCGAGCGGCTGGCGCAGATCATGCGCGAAGAGGTGAAGCGCCAGGTCATCGCCTGGCTTCTGGAACAGCCCGACTTTGCCGGGCGGCCGGGCCTTTCGCCCGCAGCGACCGTGCCGACGGGCAAGCCAAAGCCTTTCCGCAACCCCGATCCTGATCAGGTGCTAGCCGATGCTGGCGTGATCCAGTTCATGGAGCAGGCGTTTGAATGGGGCAACGTCCAGATCCTGCCCTATCCCTATTACTGGGCCGCGCGCGACGATTGGCCGACATTGCAGGGGATCAGTCATCCCAACCCCGATTTCGAGCGGTTCCTGAAGGCAGGGTCAGCGCGGGTCGTCCTGGCGGCGCGCCCGGCCTTCAAGTCGGCGGTGTTGCACTGGCTTCTCTACCGCAGGCCCTTTTTCGGGCGTCCTCTGCCGCTGCCAGGGGATCCGCTTTTCGTGTCGATCGCCGAGGAAATCCGGTCGCAGACGCAGCCGCCCGCGGATGGAATTCCCGGAGAGTCGTGGGAGGCCAAGATCGGCACTACGCTTCTTTGGCTGGAAACGCCCGCATCTCCGCCCCGCAACGCGGTCGTTACGCTTGGCTTGGCGCCGAATATGCCGCGGCCCCAGCTCTTGACCGACCCCTGATCGCCATGCCCAGCGGCGAGTTCGTACTGATCGTTCCGGGCACGGGCGATGCTGCCCGGTCTGAGACGCTACGGGGCATGCTTGCGCCGGTGCCGCCCGATCCGCCCGAGGCGGAAGCATGGGAGGTCAGCTTTCACAGCGACAACCGAAGCTTCAATTCAGGCGAGCCGCTGCTGATCCGTATCCCGCGCAGCCAGCCCGCTCTGGATCGGTCCATGGCGCGGGAGTTGCGTGCGGCCTATGAGGTGTTGGGCTGGCCAGGGGTTGCCAATTTCGGTGCAGGTGTCTTCGGCCTTGATGCCTATACCAGATTTCTGCAGGCCGATGGGCTGGATGCCAAATCATTCTGGGGACCGGCCAAGGGCGAAGACGCGATCAAGAAGATGGACAAGGCGGTCCACAGAGATCGCAGACCGATGTGGGACGCCTACGTCAAGGCGCGCAAAGCACTGGATCACGATGTGGCCCAGATGGAACATGCGATCACCAAGGCAGCACACGAAGTTGCAACTGCGCGGATCGCCAGGTGTCGCTCCCTGCTGATCGAAGAAGCACAGCGGTATCTGTCTTTGGGTGAGCCCAAGGCCGCGTCTGCGCGCGCGGTTCTGGTCGGAGGCAGGGATGACCAAAAGGCGCAAGGCCAGGTCGGTCTGCGCGGCCCAGACGGCGCGGCGCTGCGTGCGGCGGTACAAGAGCTCGCTCCCTTGACCGCCGAAGTCGAGTCTGCCCAAAGCGCTCTTTTGGCAAGCAAAGCATCCGATTTCGTCAACCAGGCGACTGGGGCGGTCAATCCGGTGGCACTGTCGCTCCTGACGATGTACATGCCCGTTCTGCATGCGGCAACAAAGGCGGCCCAGTTCATAGCTCCGGATGCAGATGCGACCGCCCGCGCTGCCGCGCGCCTTTCCAGGGCTTCAAACGCGCATCAAGTGGAATTCGTCCGGCTGTCCGGCGGACACCCGGTTCTGTTTCGCCTGGCAGGTGAGGATGGTCTGGACGAACGCAAGGCGACCGAAGCGGTGGTCGAAGTGCTGCAGGATGCCTGGTCCGCAGCGCGTACGATGGAAGAAGAGCTTGCAGCCGACGCAACGCCCAGAAAGAGCGTCGTCTGGACCCTGCCGATGCTGATCGACGTAACGGTGCGCCAGCGCTTCACCGGGGACAGTGCCTTTGCCGAGCGGGCCGGCGCCGACCTTTTGCAGGCGCGTGGGGCAAAGATCGGGCCTTTTGCGCTTTTGAACATGTTCATCTCGGGCATCGACGCCTCTCTGTTCCTGGTGCCGGCACCGCCCTTGCAGCTCGCCGTCGCGATCGTCTCCCTGATCGGCAACCTTGCCGAAATGGCCGAGGACTGGGTCAAGGATACCGGCAAGCGCGCAGGCAGTCGGATGGCGCTTGAGCCCGATCTGGCGCTATCGGCCGACCCGTCTGCGCTCGGCTTTGCCGTGCAGGCCATTGTGACGGCCATCAGCATTCTGCCAATTCCGTTCCTCGCCGCCGAGGTAAAGGGCATGCGACTGACGAAGGTCGCGAAATGACCGTCCTGTCGCTTATTGCATCGTCTGACGCACTTGCCCGCGCACTGCGCGGCGGCTTTCGCATCACCGCCGAAGTGACGACCATTGTCGGCGACCTCGGCCCGGTTGCCAACCTGTTGGTGAAGGTGCCAAAAGCTGCGCCGGTCGCACAGCGGTTCCACTGCGTCCGTCTCCTTGCAAGCCATAGCTCGTCGAAGTTGGTCGAAGCCGAGTTCAAGGCCGCAGGCGAGGCACTGATCAAAGCAGCCAAGGGCACGGACAGCGCGACGCTCAAGGCTATTCGCGAAGAAGTCGAATCCACGGCAATGTTGATCGCGTTTCGACGCGTTGCGGGTGAAGTGACGGTTCCCGCAGCGGGCAAATTGCGCAAGCTGACCAAGGCGGATGTGACGCTGTTCCGCGAGTTCAGCCAAAGGTTGCTGATGACGGACGAACCTGGGATCGAACTGCTCCAGCAAACCTGGCGACAGGTGGTGAACGGGATCGGCGCTGACAATGCCGTCGATTGGGCCTTGGTCCTCAGCGAGGCTCGCAAGGCTGCCAAGGGTATGCCCGAAGATTTTCTTCAGTTCGGCCCGGGTTGGCGGCGCGCGCTTGATCAGGCCGCCGGCGGGCGCATCAACAATGTCCAGGGTGCGATCTTCGAACCCTATGCCCGCGCTCTCTTGAAGCGCATCGGCGAGATCGAAGAGATGCTGCGGGCAGCGCGTCGGACGGCCGGCAACAACGGCGTGGGATGGGGTGTGCAGCATGTCAATGGCGAGTTGAAGCTTGCCTATGTCAACGCATCCCAGATCGAGAAGGTCGCCCGTGGTGAGGGAGCAGACCTTCTGAAGTCGCTAAAATTCGAACAGTTCGCGGACGATGGGGTTCTGGCAATCGGACCTCCGATGAAGGGCGGGCTTCGCGAGGCCGAAGCGTCCGCCCTCATGGAGTTCAAGGCCGAGGGCGGACCGTCCGAACTTGGCGACAAACTCGTTTCTTTCCTTCGCCGTCAAAAGGGTGGGCAAGGAAAACAGGCTGTACTGATCCGCTATACCGATGCCGAAGGCAAAGAAGTGACCGCCATCTTGCGCCCGCCCCGATCGGGCCAGAAGACCACCTACTATGCCGTGGGGACGGAAAACACCCGCATTCCCGAGGCGACCGGTCTGGTCGACGCCGGGATAAGCCAGCGCCAGGTCGTGGCCGACGTTACGCGCGATTACCTGCGTCTGATCGCCGAAGACCTGATCGCTGTAGCGGCAAGTCTTCGGAGCGAGTTCTGAAACGCGGAGCGGGGCCATCCCGGAAGGACTTTGATTGAGACTTGCGTGGTGGCCCGACTGGCCTCGCTGGATGACAAGAGGCTCCCGTTTCCGCCGCTTCACGACGTGTCTACAGGTCAAGCAGTGGCGATGATGCTCTCCGACACTTCGCCCCCACGCTCGGAGTCCACCCGAGATAGTAGATCACCCCGTTGATCCGCACGCAGACCTCTTCCAGGTGCCATGTCCATTGTCGGCAGGCTTGTCTCGCTTCCGCCCGTCGGCCGATGACTTCTGCCGCGAACATCGGTGACCTGTTTCACCGGCACCCTACAGTCTCGTGGCTGCTCTTGGGGCCTGGCGCGGCATAAGATTTCTGGGATGGCGCAGCGCCAGCAGGAAACGGCGGCAGAGCATCATTGTCCTGCGCCCGATCTCTGGGCTGGTCTAGAATGGGCGGAATGACAAGCGTTTCGTCTTTCCGTAAGACTGCCCGGGCACCGTTAGCTGGGACAAGACAAGCTGGTCTGATAACCCCCTCGCGGTCTCCCGCGGCCCTCACCGGCCAATGCGGATCGGCGCGAGTTCAGTCGAGCAATCCAGGGCCCGGGACAACTCGCGACCGGCCTTCTCGAAAGAATGCTCGGTATCGTCTCCAGCTCACCAAAGCTGTTGGACATGCGGAGCGATGCTCTTGTCATAAATCGCCCGAAGGGCCGCCATTTCGGCTTCGCCGATCGCCGGCAAATCCGAGGCACGCGCATTGGCCAGTGCTTGCTTTGCCGTTTTCGCCCCGGGAATGACCGTTGTCACACCCGCGTCCATCAATATCCAGCGCAAGGCGAATTCGGCCATGCCGATGCCTTCGGGCAGCAGGGTACGGATCTCGTCGACCGCTTGCAGTGCCACATCATAGGGTACGCCCGCAAAGGTCTCTCCCTTGTCAAACGCCTCGCCGTTTCGATTGAAGGCGCGGTGATCATCGGCGGCGAAGGCGGTCGAGGCCGTCATCTTGCCGGTCAAGAGTCCTGAGGCCAAGGGCACCCGGGCAATCACCCCGACGCCGCGGGCCAAGGCTTCGCGTAGGAAAAGCCGCGCCGGGCGCTGGCGGAAGATGTTGTAGATTATCTGTACCGATGCGACGCCTGGATATTCCAGAGCCTTCAGCCCCTCTTCAACCTTCTCAACAGAGACACCAAAAGCTGCGATGCGCCCCTCGGCGACCATGGTCTCCAGCGCCTCAAAGACCTCGGGGCGGTACATGACCTCGGTCGGCGGGCAGTGCAACTGGACCAGGTCCAAAGTATCGACCTGCAGGTTTCGGCGCGAACGGTCGACAAACTCCCGCAGGTTTTCCAATGTATAGCCCGAAGCCAGGTGCGGGTTCAGCCTGCGCCCTGCTTTCGTCGCCACGAAGGGACGGTCCGTCCGGGACTTCAACACCTCAGCGATCAGTCGTTCAGAGCGGCCATCACCATAGACATCAGCCGTGTCGATGAAGTCCACTCCGGCATCCAAGGCCGCGTTCAGCGCAGCGCGGGCATCCGATTCAGAGACTTCACCCCAAGATCCACCGATCGCCCAGGCCCCAAAGCCGATCTCCGAGACGTTGCGCCCGAGCCGACCGAATTCCCTGTACCGCATGATCACCTCCGCTTTCGCGCGGAAAGGTGAGGGCAAAAGCCCGGTAAGGCAAGGTGCTGTGACCGCTGGCAACGGGCGGACCCATGATCCCCACCTGAAGCCGAATGCTCAGGTCGAAAAGCTGGAGATGCGGCTGCGCTGGACGGCAATCTTTGGCAGCCAAAGGACCCGAAACACGTCCAGTGATTGGTGGAGTGATGCGTGAGCAAGTGACGTGGAAAACCCCCTGCGCACCCCACAACGCAAGCCGATTTGGCCGGTCTTCTCTGACTTTGCCGATGGTCGCACTTCGGCCCGATGCGGGCAGTGGTTCGCGCTTCAGTAACCATCCGTTTTCGTCTGCTTGATCGCTGTCAGCGGGCCCAGGATCCCGAGACCGGTCCACACGCCACTCTGCAGATGTCGCCAGACTGCGCAATGTCAGGACAGGCCGTTGGGTCTCATTTCCATCGGCCTGGCCTTGACTGATGCGGGCTAATGTTCTGATCGGACTGAACCGAAAGACCTCCGCTCCAAAGCTTGCTTGGGCGCGCGGCCAGACGAGGTGCCAGCGATTTCCAAGCTGATTGACGGATACCGGTCTCTGTGTTTCGATACGGACGGAAAAGCTTTTCCGACTCACCCGCCTTCAGTTCATCCTCGTTAGCGTCACGGCTTTGAAAGAGTCTGAAGCGAGGTGGGAAAAGCTTTTCCTAGATGGGGAGGAGACCCCACCAGTCACCGTGCCCGAACGGCACATGAGGGAGGATGGACGATGACCAGACGCAGACCCCGGCTTCCGGGAACCCTGACTGCTTTTCTCTTCGCGGCCCTGACCGCGCTGCCTGTCCACGCCGAAGACCTGACCATGTGGGTCCGCGAAAGCGCTGCCGACCCCGGCAAGCTGATGGTCGACCTGTGGAACTCGAACCACGAAAACAAGATCACGCTGACAGCCATTCCCGACAACCAGATGGTGACCAAGCTTGCCACTTCGGCCCAGTCCGGCGACTCGCCTGACCTCGTGTCCTTCGACCTAATCTACATGCCGGATTTCATGAAGGCCGGGCTTCTGACCGACCTGACCGAACAGCTGAACGCCGACCCCAACTATGCCACCCACGTCCAGGCCTACAAGGACATCGCGACCTATGAGGGCAAGATCTACGGCGTGGGCTTCACTCCGGACGTCTCGGTGCTGGCCTGGAACAAGGACCTGTACAAGGCGGCGGGACTTGATCCGGAAAAGGGGCCCACGACCATCGCCGAGGTCGTTGACCACGCCCGCAAGATCCGCGCGCTGGGCGGGGATACCTACGGCTTCTGGTTCTCCGGCTCCTGCCCCGGCTGCAACATCTTTGTCACCGCGCCGATGATGGTCGCCGCCGGATCGAAGATGCTGCCCCGCAACGGCGAGGACGAGGCGCTGACCGGCGACGGGGTGAAGATGGTGCTTGAGGCCTACAAGACCATGTGGGACGAGGGCCTGATCCCCGAAAACGCCGAGGTCGACACCGGCGCGAACTTCGTTTCGGCCTTTGCCTCCGGCAAGATCGGCATCGCGGGCACTGGCGGCTTCCTCATCAGCCTGATGAAGCGCGAGAACCCCGATTTCAACTATGGCCTCACGCTACTGCCCGGCGCGGAACCCGGTCAGGTCTCGGCCTTCGTCGGCGGCGACGTGGTGGCCATCCCGGCAAACGGCAAGAACGAGGCCGCCGCGCGGGAATTCGTGACCTGGGTCCTGTCGGATCAGGCGCAGCTGCAGGGGCTGGCCAAGAACTCGATCCTGACCACGCGGACCGACCTGGCCGACAACGAGTTCACCAAGGGCAACGACAAGGTGCTGACCACCGCCCAGGCCTTGTCGGTGGGCTATGTCCCTTGGGTCTTCCACTTCGCCGACATGGTGAACTCGGACAGCTCGCCCTGGATCATCATGGTGCAGACCGCGATCTTCGATGGCGACATCGACGGCGCGATTGAAACCGCGCGGGCCGAGATGCTGGCCATCGCCTCCAAGTGACCGCTATAGGGGCCGGTTTCGACTGGCCCCCCTCATTCCGGGAACGCTGACATGTCCACCCGCAGGAACGCCCTGGTCGGCCTGGCCTGGCTGGCCCCGACGCTGGCCTTCGTCGGCTTCTTCGTCCTCTGGCCGATGGTGCATCTGGTCTGGCTCTCGTTCACTTCGACCTCGCTTCTGGGCGGGGGAGAGTGGGTCGGCCTCGACAACTACCGCACCGCCTTTGGCGATTCGAAGTTCTGGGCGGCGTTCAAGTTCACGCTCCTCTACACCGCCGTCATCACGCCAATCCTGATGGGCCTCGGCTTCGCGCTGGCGCTTCTCGTCTCGCCCAACACCCCCCTGCGCCGCCTGACCCGGACCGTAGTCTTCCTGCCGGTGGTGATCGGCCTCGCCTCCTCCTCGCTCCTCTGGTTCTGGCTGTTTGACCAGCAGGTCGGGCTTTTCAACCAGCTTCTCGTCGACCTCGGCGCCATCGACGAACCCGTGGTCTGGTTCCGCAAGGCCGAAACTGGCCTCGCCGCCGTCATCATCTCGGTCACCTGGAAAGTGGTGGGGTTTGGGATGATCCTCATCATGGCCGGCATCCAGTCGATCAGCGCCGACCTGTTCGAAGCCGCACGGATCGACGGTGCCTCCCCTGCCCTGCAGGTCCGCCGGATCATACTGCCTCTGGCCGCCCGATCGCTGGTGATGGCCACCGTGATCTCGATCATCGGCTCGATGCTGGCCTTCGACCAGTTCTACCTGATGACCGGCGGGGGGCCGCGGGGGAAGACCTTCACCTCGGTCTATTGGATCTACCAGTCGGGCTTCGTCCGCTTTGACCTCGGCTATTCGGCGGCGCTGTCGGTCATCCTGATGGTGGTCATCATGGCGATGACGGTTATCCAGCTTCGCCTGCAACGGGGGCGGAAATGACCGTTACAACCCTCGACCTGCCCCCCAAACCGCTGACCCGCCGGGCCAAAGGCTGGCTGGTGGCCGCCATCTGCATCGCCGTCATCACGCTGATGCTGATGCCGCTGGTGATGTCCGTCCTCGCGTCCTTCCGGCCGTTGGCCGAGACCTCGGCGGTGCCGCCGTCATACCTGCCGTCGTCCTTCAGCACCGAGAACTACCAGAAGGTCGCCAACTACCAGCAGGGCGTCTGGACCTATGTTCGGAACTCCACCGTCGTCGCAGGGATGACGATCCTCCTCTGCCTTGCCCTGTCCGTCCCCGCAGGCTTTGCACTGGCCCGCTTTCCGGTCCCGGGGAAGGAGGTGTGGTTCGTCCTGATCCTCGCCTCGATGATGGTGCCCTACCAGGCGCTTCTCGTGCCGCTCTACCTCATGTTCGCCAAGCTGGGCCTGACCGCCAACCACTTCGGCCTTGCGATCCTGCACACGATCCTGCAGCTCCCCTTCTCGGTCTACCTGATGCGCAACAGCTTTGAGGCCGTCCCGAAAGAGCTGGAGGGAGCCGCCCGCGTCGACGGGGCCTCGACCGCCTTCCAGCTGCGCCGCGTCTTCATCCCGCTCGCGCTGCCGGGGATGGTCACGGTGGCCCTCTTCGCCTTCATCACCTCGTGGAATGAGTTTATCGGCGCCTTGATCCTGATGAACACCGAAAGCGCCTTCACCGTCCCGATCATGCTGACCGGCGTCGTCTCGGGCGACTTCGGCTCGGTCGACTGGGGAGCGCTGCAAGCCTCGGTCGTGGTGTCGATGCTGCCCTGCCTCCTCGTCTATCTTGCGCTGCAGAAGTATTACGTCTCCGGACTATTGGCGGGGGCCGTGAAATGACTGCAGACGAAAGACCACGTGGCAGCGCGACAATCCATGACGTCGCCAAGGCGGCGGGGGTTTCCATCGGCACTGTGTCGAAGGCGTTGAACGGCACGGGGTCCCTGTCCGAGGAAACCCGGAAGCGCGTGATGGAGACCGTCCGCGCCCTGCGCTTCCGCCCGAACCTGCTGGCGCGGAGCCTCCATACCGGGTTGTCCGGGTCGGTGGGCCTCATCTCGAACGACAGCTTCGGCCGCTTCACCATGCCGATCATGGAGGGGCTGGAGGGGGTCCTTTCGCAGTCAGGCATCGGCGTCTTCATGGTCAACGCCACCGACGACGCCGAACGGGAACGCGCGCACCTGGACCAGTTGCTCGCCAAGCAGATCGACGGGCTGATCGTGACCGCCCGCCGTGCGGACCGCCGTCCGTCGGTCGACCTGAAAGGCCTTGGCCTGCCAGTGATCTACGTCTTCAGCCAGGGCGACGCCCCGGATGCGCTGACCCTCCTTCCCGACGATGAGGGCGGCGCGCGGCTGGCGACCGACCATCTGATCCAGCGCGGCCGCCGCCACATCGCCCATGTCACCGGCCCGCAGGACTTCGAGGCCGTCCGCCTGCGCGCGGCTGGCTGGCGCGAAGCCCTGACCGCCGCAGGCCTTGAACCCGGCCCCCTGATGCATGGCTCCTGGACCGAAGCCTGGGGTCGCGCCGCCGTGGCGCAACTTCTGAACGGACCAAGACCCGACGCCATCGTCTGCGGCAACGACCTGATTGCCCGGGGCTGTGCCGATGCCCTGCGCGAGGCCGGGGTGACCTGCCCGGCCGACATCGCGCTGACCGGCTTCGACAACTGGACCGTGATGGCCGAGGCCTGCCGCCCCGCGCTCACTTCGGTCGACATGAACCTGATCCAGCTTGGCGCCCATGCCGGGCAGAAGATGACCCAGATGATAAAGGGCGAGGATGCCCAAGGCACCCTGCGCCTGCCCTGCACGCTGGTCGTGCGCGACAGTACCTGAAGGAGGGACCCCATGCGCCGCTATTCATCCATCCCCTTTGCCGATGTGAAGATCACCGGCGCGTTCTGGTCCGAACGGCTGGAGACGGTGTTGAAGACCACGATCCCCAGCCAGCACGCCCAACTGGCGAAGTACAACGTGCTGGAAAGCCTGAAACTTCCGAAGCCTGTCCCGCCCCTGACCTTCAAGCCCCATGCCGACGGGTTCAGCACGCAAATCTTCTGGGACAGCGACGTCGGCAAGTGGATCGAGGCCGCGTCCTATGCCCTGTCCCACCGCCGCGACGCGGGTGTAGAGGCCCAGATCGACGCCATCGTGGAAGACCTGGAAAAGGCACAGGAACCCGACGGCTACGTCAACTGCTGGTATCTGGAGCGGGAACCGCAGAACCGCTGGACGAACCTCCGCGACAACCATGAGCTTTACAATCTCGGCCACATCCTGGAGGGCGCGGTCGCCTACCTGCGCGCCACCGGCAAGGACCGGCTGATGCAGGTGATGGAACATGCCTTCGACCATGTCGCCACCGTCTTCGGGCGCGGTCCCGGCCAGAAACGCGGCTATTGCGGGCATCCAGAGGTGGAGCTTGCGCTCATCAAAGCCTGGCACGCGACGGGCAAGCGCAAGTATCTGGACCTTGCGACCTACTTCGTCGAGGAACGCGGCCAGCAGCCCCACTACTTCGACCAGGAACGCGACGCGCGGGGGGAACCGGCGGGCAAATACGGCCAAGGCACCTACGAGTACAGCCAGTCCCACCTGCCCGTCCGCCAGCAGACCAAGGTCGTCGGCCACGCCGTCCGGGCGATGTATCTTTACACCGCGATGGCCGACCTTGCGGCGGAACACGGCGATGCGGAACTGAAGCAGGTGTGCCAGACGCTGTGGCAGGACGTCACCTCGACCCGGATGTATGTCACCGGCGGCTTCGGCCCCTCGGCCCGGAACGAGGGCTTCACACAGGACTACGACCTGCCGAACGACACCGCCTATGCCGAAACCTGCGCGTCCTGCGCTATGATCTTCTGGGCGGCCCGGATGCTGAACCTGGATCTCGACGGCCAATACGCCGACCTGCTGGAACTGGCGCTTTACAACAACGCGTTGGCGGGCCTGTCGCGGCAGGGGGACACCTATTTCTACGACAACAAGCTCGACAGCGACGGCAGCCACAAGCGCTGGGACTGGCACCCGTGCCCCTGCTGCACGATGAACGTGGCCCGCCTCGTTGCATCGGTCGGGGGCTATGTCTACGGCCTTGGCGACAACGAAATCGCCGTGCATCTGTATGGCGGGTCGGAAACCGAGGTGACGCTGGGAGGCGGCACGGTCCGCATTGCCGAGACCTCTTCCTACCCCTGGGCCGGAGCCGTCCGCGTCGCCGTCACCCCCGACGCCCCCCGCGACTTCACCCTGTCGTTGCGCATCCCCGCCTGGTGCACGGCCCCGAAGGTCCGCGTCGCCGGGGCCAACGTCCCAGTGACAACCGACCGTGGCTATCTGCGCCTGAACCGCACCTGGAAACCCGGCGACGTGGTCGAGCTGGACCTCCCGATGCCCTGCGAACGCCTCTGGCCGCACCCCGAGATCAAGGCCGACGTCGGCCGCGTGGCGCTCCGCCGTGGCCCCCTGGTCTACTGCTTCGAGGGCCAGGACCAGAAGGCGCCGCTCCACCGCCTGCGCCTGCCGCGCGGCAGCGCCATCGCAGACGAATTCCGCGCCGACCTCCTCGGCGGGATCAGCGTCCTGAAGGCCGAAGGGTCGGCCATCACCGACCAGGACCCCGCGCTTTACCGCACCCACCCGCCCGCCGAAGGCGCGTCACCCCTTATGGCGGTGCCCTATTACATCTGGTGCAACCGGGGCCCGAACCCGATGCAGGTCTGGATGCGGGAGTAACCGATGCCGGACGCGCAACTGCGCCTGACCTCCCTGCGCAAAAGCTTCGGCGCCTTCGAGGCGATCAAGGGCGTCGACCTGACGGTCGAGAAGGGCGAATTCTGCGCGCTTCTCGGCCCCTCGGGCTGCGGGAAATCCACGCTCCTCCGCCTGATCGCGGGGCTGGAGGAACCGACCTCAGGCCGGATCGAGATCGCAGGCCGCGACGTCACCATGCTGGAGCCGTCAGACCGACAGATCGCGATGGTCTTCCAGTCCTATGCGCTCTACCCGCATATGACCGTGGCTGAAAACATCGCCTTCTCGCTGGAGGCCGCCGGCGTCGCCAAACCCACCCGCCTGAACCGCGCGGCTGAGGTGGCAAAGCTCCTCCAACTTGACCATTTGCTCAGCCGCCGCCCCGCCGAGCTTTCAGGCGGCCAGCGCCAGCGCGTCGCCATCGGCCGCGCCCTCGTCCGCAACCCGCAGGTCTTCCTGTTCGACGAACCCCTCTCCAACCTCGACGCCCTCCTCCGCGTGCAGATGCGGATCGAGCTGTCAAACCTCCACCGCGACCTCGGTGCCACGATGATCTACGTCACCCACGACCAGGTCGAGGCGATGACGATGGCCGACAAGATTGTGGTGATGAACGGGGGCGAGGTGCAGCAGATCGGCGGGCCGATGGACCTGTATGAAAACCCCGCCAACCGCTTCGTGGCGGGCTTTATCGGCAATCCGGCGATCAACTTCCTGCCCGGCACGGCCCTTGGCCTGTCGTCACGCGAAGTCGGCTTGCGGCCGGAACATCTCCAGCTGGTTCCCGAATCCGGCGCGCCGCTGTCGGGGACCGTCCGACTGGTGGAGCGGCTTGGAAACCAGACCCTGGTGCATGTGGCAACACCAGCCGGCATGATCTGCGTGCAGGGGGGCGGGCGGCTTTCGGCGTCGGTTGGGGACAGTGTCGGCTTCGCCTTCGATTTGGATCAGGCCTTGCACTTTGACGAAAACGGTCGGCGTCTCTGAGTGACGCAGGTTCCGACTTAAGAAACATCAGCAGTGCCAGGCGGCGAGAAGGCCGCGCCACTCGGCGAAAGCAGCGGCGCGGGTCGACTTGTTGGCGTTGCGAACTTGGACGTGTCACCCCCGTTGGAACGTGGTTGCGGACCGAGGCACCGTCAACAAGCGCGCATCACCTCCACCCGCTTGCCCTTGATCTCAGCAGCGAACATCGGGCCAAATCTGTTCCACCAGAACCGCACGGTCTCGCGGCTTATCTCGACGCCACGCCCGTGCAGGATATCCTTGTCGTTCTTAAGCGGCAGCGAGAGCCAGACGTAGAGCATCACCGCCCGCCGGGCGTCCCGCTCGTCTCAAGCGGAGCACTTCCGACAACATCTGTCGTACTCCTGTAACCTTTCCGTCGCGTCTTTGTATTGATCGCTTGCTAGCCGTCCATCAGCTCAACTGAAGGGACGTCTCTACATGAAACCGCTTCTCACCTCCGGTCTTCTGGCTTTCGGCCTTGCTGCCGCCACCCCGCTTGCCGCACAGGACGCCATCCGCTTTGCCGTCACGGACATTGACGGGATGGAAGCGCTACAGCGCGAGATGGGGCCGTTCAAGGAGGCGTTCGAGGCCGCCTCGGGCCTGAAGGTCGAATTCTTCCCGGTCTCGGGCCGCACGGTTGCGGTCGAGGCGATGGCGGCGGACCAGGTCGACTTCGTTCTGACCGGTCCGGCGGAATATGTGGTGTTCAAGGCCCGGCTTGACGTGCAGCCGGTGGTCAGCTGGGTGCGCCCGGACTACTACTCGACCGTCGTCGTCCTTGACAGCAGCCCGATCCAGGCACCCGCAGACCTCAAGGGACAGAAGATCTCGTTCGGCGAGATCGGCTCGACCTCGCAGCACCTTGGGCCGGTCGACCTGCTTGCCCAGGCCGGGCTCACCTACACGGTGGACTACGAGCCGGTGTTCCTGAACCGCAACGTCGCGGTCGAGGCGCTTATCAAGGGCGAGATCGGCGGGATCGGCCTGAACCGCACCCATATCGACAGCATCACCGAGAAGTTCCCCGACCAGAAGTTCCGCGTCGTGGTCAAGGGCCCGCAGCTGCCCGACGACATCCTGCTGGCGTCGGCCAAGGTCGCGCCCGAAGTGGTCGAGACGGTGCGCAAGACCTTCACCGACCACGGCGCGGAAATCCTGGCCGCGCTGACCGCGACCGAAGAGAACGCCAAGTACATCGGCGGCAAGTTCAATCCGACGGTGACGGACACTGACTATGACGTGGTCCGCAAGATGTTCGAGAACATCGGCATCACCGAGTTCACCGAGTTCGTGGGCGAGTGACCCCCGCATGAACGCGCCGCTATCCCCGCAGGCGCTGGCCGGTTCTGCTGTGGCAGAGCCGGTCCTTTCCGTCCGCGCTTTGACCAGGCACTTCGGCGACCGCAAGGTTCTGCAGGGTCTCGACTTTGCCCTCGCCCCCGGCCAGGCCACCGCGCTGATCGGGGCGAATGGGTCGGGCAAGTCCACGCTTCTGCGCTGTCTGGTGCGCCTGATCGAACCCTCCTCGGGCCAGATCACCATGCTGGGCCGTGACGTGCCCGCCCTTTCCCCCCGCGCCCTGCGCCAGTTCCGGGCCGAGATCGGCATCGTCTGGCAGCGCCACAACCTGGTGCCGCGCCTTTCGGCCCTGTCGAACGTCATCCACGGGGTGCAGGCCCGCATGTCCGGCCCCCGCACCTGGGCGCAGTCGCTGGCCCCCGCCGCGATCCGTGCCGAGGCGATGGCCTGCCTGGATCGGGTGGGCCTGGCCGACCGCGCGCTGGTCCGCGTCGACAGCCTGTCGGGCGGCAAGCAGCAGCGCGTCGCCATCGCGCGGATGCTGATGCAGCGCCCCCGTTTCATCCTGGCCGACGAGCCCGACGCCAGCCTCGACCCGCAGACGGGCGAAGAGGTGATGTCGCTCCTCCTCAACCTCGTGCGCGACGACGGCCTCTCGCTCCTCGTCATCTCCCACCGGCTGGAGCACACGCTGCGCTACTCCGACCGTATCCTTGGCCTCGCCGACGGCCGCATCGCCCTCGACCTGCCGACCGCCCGTGCCAATGCCGCCGGGCTGCGCCAGTTCTTCGACCAGGCCTGCGCCGCATGACCACCCTTGCCCCCGCCCGGTTCCAGCACCGCAGCCTTGTCGAATACGCGGCAATCCTGGCTGTCCTCGCGCTGGTCGTGACCTCGCTGGCCGCCACCGCCCCGGCGCCGGACAGGATCGGCAGCGGCATCGCGCGCCTCTTCGCGCCTTCGGGCATGTTGACCCAGATGTTCCCGCCTGACTTCACCCGCATTGTCCCCATCGGCTGGAAGCTTCTGGAGACCTTGCAGATGGCCGTCGCAGGCTGCTTCCTGGGGCTTCTCCTCGCGCTTCCCTTCGCGATCCTGGCGACCGACCGCCTGTCGCCCCACCCCATCATCCGCCACGCCGCCCGCGCGCTGATCGCCCTCTTCCGCACCGTGCCAGACCTGGTCTGGGCGATCATCTTCATCATCATCGTGGGCCTTGGACCCGCCGCCGGAGTCATGGCGATCATGGTCGACAAGATCGGCTTCGCCGGCCGCTTCTTCGCCGAAGCGATGGAGGAAACCGATCCCGGCCCGCAGGACGCGCTACGCGCCATCGGGGCGTCGCGCCTTGGCGTCATCGGCTCTGCCGTGATCCCCGCCTGCCTGCCGTCCTTCACAGCCACCTCGCTTTTCGCACTGGAGAAATCCGTGCGCGGCAGCGCCGCCCTGGGCCTGGTCGGCGCGGGTGGCATCGGGGTCGACCTCAAGGTCGCCTTCGACCTTTTCAACTATGACGAGGCGCTGGCGATCATCCTCATGATGCTCGCGCTGGTGATTGCCGTCGAGCAGGGCTCGGGCTGGATTCGCAGGAAACTCATATGAACCATATGCTTACTGATACGGCGCACCTTTACTGGAATGCGGAATGGCAAAAGGCCGAAGGCACCAGCCCCTGGTCCGTGCCCGAACCCTGGGTGATCGACCATGCCAGCACCCTTCCGGTCGGCTCGCGCATCCTGGACCTTGGCGCCGGGATCGGCCGCCACGCCCTTGCCCTCGCTGCAACTGGCCACCACGTCACAGCGCTTGACGCCTCCGAGGCCGCAACCTCGGCCGTCGCCGCCGCCGCCTTCGCCAAGGGGCTGAGCGTTGAAACCGTGCAGGCGCCGATGACTGACCTGCCGTTCCCGACCGCAAGCTTCGACCATGTCCTTGCCTGGAACGTGATCTATCACGGCGACGAAAGCGTCGTCCGTCGCACCATGGCGGAAATCGCCCGCGTCCTTCGGCCCGGCGGCACCTTCCTGGCCACGATGCTGTCTGCCCGCCGCCTGCCGGTAGAACAGGCCAAGGCCAAGGGGCGCGAGATCAGCCGCAATACCTGGGTGTTTCAGGGCGAAGGCGACAAGGTTCACCCGCATTACTTCTGCACCGCACCCGACCTTCTGTCGCTGATGTGGGGGTTCGAGGTCTTTACCCTCTTCGACCGGCCGCACGAAATGCCCGGCTCCTGGCACTGGCACCTGCTTGCGGAGCGTCTGGCATGACGCCTCAGCTGATCGAAGGCGCGCGCGTCATCCTGGAGGACCGGGTTGAAGTCGCTTCGGTCCGCATCGAGGACGGTCGCATCACTGGTATCGACGTGGCCCGTGACGGCGCGGTGGTGATCCCCGCCCGTGGCCGCACCCTGGCCCCCGCCTTCGTCGACATCCACGGTGACGCCTTCGAACGCCAGCTAATGCCGCGCCCGGGCGTGATGGTCCCGGTCGAGACCGCCCTCCTGGAAACCGACCGCCAACTGGCCGCGAACGGGATCGCCACCGCCTACCATGCGCTGACCCTGTCCTGGGAACCCGGCCTGCGCAGCGTCGATACCGGATGGCAGATCGTCCGCGCCCTGCACGCCCTGCGCCCGCGCCTCACCGTCGAGAACCGCCTGCAACTGCGGTGGGAGACCTTCTGCCACGCGGCCGAACCCCTGATCGCCCATGTCCTGTCCGGTCCGGACCGCCCGGCGCTGGCGTTCAACGACCACACGACCTCGATGATGCTGCACTACGACATCCTGGTGCAGGACCGGCCCTTCGACCAGGTCGCGGACTATCCGGTCACCGCCTTCGACGATCCCCGCTTCCTGAAGAAGATGGCCGACCAGGCCCGCCGCGCCCATGTCTCGACCGACGATTACGTGGCGCTCCTGACCTCGGTCTGGCAGCGTCGGTCCGATGTTCCTGCCCAGATCGCCCGCATGGCCGCGTTGGCCCGGGCTCAGAAGGCGCCGATGCTTTCGCACGATGACAGCCAGGTCGAGACGCGCGCCTATTATCGCGGCATTGGAGCGACAGTGGCCGAGTTCCCGATGCACGACCGCGTCTTCCTTGCCGCGCGCGATGCCGGAGACCCCATCGTCCTTGGTGCCCCGAACGCCATGCGCGGCGGCAGCCATCTGGGCAGCCCGGGCGCGGCGGACATGATCGCGCGGGGCCTCTGCGATATCCTCGCGTCGGACTACTTCTACCCGGCGATGCTTGGCGCGATGGTCCGGCTTCATGCCGACCGCGTGGCCTCGCTGCCCGCGCTGTGGAAGCTCGTCTCGCTGAACCCGGCCCGCGCGATGGGCCTAACCGACCGCGGCCGCATCGCCCCGGGCCAGCGCGCCGACCTGCAGCTTCTGGATTGGCCCGATGGCCAACCCCCGGCCGCCTTGCGCACCTGGGTCGCGGGGCGCGCCGGCTATTCCGCCCTGCCTTTCGCTTCACAGCCCGAACCCGCCCTCTGAGGTACGCCCCATGTTCGACGCACTCGCCAACTTCGACCAGCTTCCCGCCGCGCCGCAGGTCGATTTCACCTACGCCCATCCCGGTCAGTCGCTGTTCCGCCGCAGCCTGATCCGCGCGGTCGAGGCGCTGACCGGCCAGCCCAAGCTGCGGCGGCTGTATCTGGACTGGGCCTGGGGCGACAACCTGCCTGGGATGCCGGTCTTCGCGGCGGCGCTGCGGCAGTTGAAGATCAAGGCGCAGGTCGCCGCCGGAGAAGCCAACCTGCACAAGGTGCCTTCGACCGGGGGCCTCCTTCTGGTGGCGAACCATCCCTTCGGCGTGGTGGACGGTCTGACCATCGGTCACCTCGGGATGCAGCTGCGTGGCAACGTCCGCATCCTGACGAACAGCCTCCTCTGCCGGGTGCCAGAGGTTGATCCCTATCTTCTACCCGTCGATTTCTCGGGCACGCCCGAGGCGCGCCGCCTGACCGCCGAGACCCGCCGCCGGGCGGCTGAGCTTCTGGCGGCGGGCAAGGTCGTCGCGGTCTTCCCGGCGGGCGGGGTGGCCACTGCGAACAAGCCCTTGACCGGGCGCGCGGTGGACGCGCCCTGGCATCCCTTCATCGGACGGCTGGCGACGATCCCCGGCGTGACCACGCTGCCGATGCATTTCTCGGGCCAGAACTCGCGCCTGTTCCAGATCGCGAGCCACACGTCCTATCCCCTGCGCGTCGCGCTGATCTTCCACGAGACCCGCCGCCGGATGGGTCGTGCGGTCGAATTGCGGATAGGTGCGCCGATCGCTGCCGCGGACCTGGCGCATCTTCACCGCGACCAGGTCGCCGCCGACCTGCGCCGCCGCTGCATGGCGCTGGCCGGCCCTGCCCTGAAGAACCCCGACGAAACCTACGTCTGGCCCAGCCACATCAAGTGGTAGCGTCACACAAGCTTCATCCAGCTTTCGGACCTTTGTCACATCCGCGCGCTACGCCCTTCGCAGTGCAAGGCGAAGGGACCCCTTATGCTGGATGTGGCAGGCGTAACGCGGATGTTCGGCCAGAAGGCCGCCGTCGACAACATCAGCTTCCGCGTGGACGGCCCGGCCTTCGTCGGCATCATCGGTCGCTCGGGCGCGGGGAAGTCCACCTTCCTGCGCATGATGAATCGGCTTCTTGATGCGACCTCGGGCGAAATCCGGGTCGACGGTCGTGACGTGCTGGCCCTGAAGGGCACCGAGGCGCGGGCCTGGCAATCCAACTGTGCGATGATCTTCCAACAGTTCAACCTGGTGCCCCGGATGGACGTGGCCTCCAACGTCCTGCACGGCATCCTGAACCGCCGCTCCACGCTCCAGACCATGTTCAACCTCTGGCCCCGCTCCGACATCCTGAAGGCGCTGGAGATCCTCGACCGCCTTGGCATCGTCGAACAGGCCACCAAACGGGCCGAGGCACTGTCTGGCGGCCAGCAGCAGCGCGTCGCCATCGCCCGGGCGCTAATGCAGGACCCGAAGATCATCCTGGCCGACGAGCCCATCGCCTCGCTCGACCCGATGAACGCCCAGGTCGTGATGGACACGCTGAAGCGGATCAACGTGGAAGACGGCCGCATGGTCATCGCCAATCTCCATACGCTCGACACCGCGCGTCGCTACTGCGACCGCGTCATCGGTATGCGCGACGGCCGCATCGTATTTGACGGCACGCCCGACCAGCTGTCGACCGGCGTCGCCCGCGAGATCTACGGCGCCGACGCCAGCTTCAACGAGGCCGCCACGTCGACCTCGATCCCCACCGACACCAGCCCGGACCGCTCTTACGCGGACCTCATGCTGTCGTGACCCGCCCCCAAGTTTTCCCGGCCATCCCGGCCACAACCTTCATGGAGTTCCCATGCAAAAGCTGCTGACTGCAACCATGCTGACCGCGATCCTCGCCACCACTGCGGGCGCTCAGGACATCAAGGAATTCAACCTCGGCATCCTTGGCGGCGAGAACGCCCAGGACCGCCTGGCCTCGAACGAATGCTACCGCGCCAAGATCGAGGAAGCGCTCGGCGTCCCGGTCAAGGTCTTCACTCCGGCCGACTATGACGGCGTGATCCAGGGCCTTCTCGGCGGCACGCTCGACATGGCCTGGCTCGGCGCTTCGGCCTATGCCAAGATCCATCTGACCGACCCGGAAGCCGTCGAGGTCAAGCTGACCAAGCAGAACTCCAACGGCTCGACCGGCTACTACTCGATCGGCTTCGCCCGGAAGGATTCCGGCATTACCTCGATCGAGGACGCCAAGGGCAAGGTCTTCGCCTTCGCCGAGCCGAACTCGCCCTCGGGCTACCTCGTCCCCGGCGCGGAACTGACCGCCAAGTACGGCGACCTGAAATCCTACTTCGGCGAAGTGAAGATGTCCGGCGGGCATGAGCAGACCATCGTCGGCGTCGCGAACGGCGACTTCGCGGCGGGTGTGTCCTGGGCCGACGGCGTCGGCAACTGGGAAGACGGCTACAACTCGGGCGCCTTCCGCAAGGCCGCCGATGCGGGCCTCGTCGACATGAACGACCTCGTCGAAATCTGGCGCTCGACCATGATCCCGGAAGGCCCGATGGTCGTCCGCAAGGCCCTGCCGGCCGACGTCAAAGACAAGGTCACCGCGCTCACCGCCGACCTGTGGGAAACCGATGCCGAATGCGCCTATGGCGTCGCGGCCGGTGAGGCCAAGGACTTCGTCCCGGTCGAAGCCAAGGAGTACGACGGCATCCTCGCCGCCCGCAAGATGCAGGAAGGCACCTGAGCCCATCCCCGGCCGGACCCTGTCACGGGGTCCGGCCTTTCCTTTTTTCGGACAAGTGAATGGTAGACGCCGCCTTTGGACCCGAACCGGGCCGCCGCCCAAACCTTGCTGACCCGCGCGAGGCCTATCTCGACATGGTCCGCCGCAAGCGGATGTATGGCGGCATCCTGCTGGTGATCTTCGTGGCCTTGATGGCCGCAGGCTGGAACGTTGCCGAAGACCGCAACGCCGGGGGCTTCCTTGAAGGCTTGCACCAGGTCTTCGCCTTCCCCTCCGAAGTCTTCGCCGAAGCTTGGGAAAAGCGCGCGCTCCTCCCCGGCATCTTCCTCGCCCACATCCCCGCGCTGATCGAGACTCTGAACATCGCCGCCGTCGCCACCCTGATCGGCGCGCTGATGGCGATGTCGCTCTCGCTTCTCGCCACCCGCGGCCTTGCCCGCTGGCCCCGCCTTATCCCCGTCTTCCGCCGCACGATGGACGCCCTGCGCGCCATCCCGGAAATCGTCATCGCTCTGGTCCTCATCTTCATCCTCGGCGGCGGCCCGGTCCCTGCCGTCATCGCCATCGCGCTGCACACGGGCGGCGCCCTGGGCAAGCTTTTCTCGGAAGTGGCCGAGAACGCGGACCTGAAACCGGTGGAGGGCCTGCAATCCGTCGGTGCCACCTGGGGCCAACGGATGTGGCTGGGCGTGATCCCGCAGGTGGCCCCCAACTGGCTGTCCTATGCGCTCCTCCGGTTCGAGATCAACGTCCGCGCCAGCGCCATCCTGGGTTTCGTCGGCGAAGGCGGCATCGGCTACGACCTGAAGATCGCGATGCAATGGGGCCAGGGCCGCTATGACGAGGTCGTGGCGATCTTTGCACTTCTGTTCGTGACCATCGTGGTGATCGACCAGATCTCCGACCGCTACCGCCAGAAGCTGGTGAAGGGGAACTAGGCCATGACCGCAACGCTTTCCCCCAGCCTTGCCGACACGGTGACCCGCCGCTTCGCCACCCGGACGCGCCTCGCCTTCGCGATCCCCGCCGCGATCCTGGCTTACCTGATCTACGCCGCGATCAGCTTCGACCTCGCAGGCCTCGCCCAACGCGCCCGCTTCGACAACGCCGCCATCCTTCTGGGCGACTTCTGGTCGCACAAGACCCACGTCACCCGCGACAACCGCAGCGACCGTGTGACCGTCGCCATCGAGGGTGAGGCCAAGGGCACCTACCCCGACGGCATGCTGCCCGACTGGGTCACTATCGCCGGCCCCGTCACTACCATCGACCTTGGGCAGGGCCACCTTGTCACCTACGACGACCAGGGCGCGCGCTACATCGTCCCCGGCTACGGCACCATCGACATCCGGCCCCAGGGCGGCAAGCCGGTCCTTACCGCCCCCGAGCCGATCCCCGACTGGATCAGCGTCTCGGACAACAAGGTCAGCGTCACCACCGATCATGGCCGCTTCAGCTATTCCCGGTCGAAGGTCGAGACCTTCAAATACGAATCGGGCTGGGAGCTGTGGTTCTTCACCCTCGACAGCCCGTTCTACGGCAAGTCCTGGGGCGACCTCGCGGCCCTCGCCACCACAGCTGACCGCATCGACCCTACCCGCACGAACCTTACCTACATGGCCTCCGAGTTCTGGCAGAACAAGATGTGGCGGCATGGCGACGTGGCCTGGGCGATCTTCGAGACGATCCTGATGGCCTTCCTCGGCACCACGGCCGCTGCGCTGGTTGCCTTGCCGCTCAGCTTCATCGGCGCGCGAAACTTCATGCCGCTCGGCATCTTCCGCCATTCGGTGCGACGCCTGTTTGACTTTGTCCGGGGCGTGGACGGCCTGATCTG
>JBJTSJ010000315.1:0-4378 GCA_046076605.1 Tabrizicola sp. | reverse complement strand
GGCCTCCGCACCTTGTCGCACAAGGACGGCACCCCCTACCCCGGCTGGCCCAAGGAGACGAACCGATGACCGATTTCACCATGACCACCGATGCCGATGGCGTCGCGACCATCACCTGGGACGTGACGTCCAAGTCGATGAACGTGATGTCGACCGAGGCTTTCATGGCCCTGAGCGGGTTGATCGACCAGGCGCTGGCCGACGCTGCGGTGAAGGGCATCATCATCACGTCCGGCAAGAAGGATTTCGCCGGGGGCATGGACCTGAACGTCATCGCACGGATGCGGGCGGGCGGGGCGCAGGCGATCTTCGACGGCGTGATGCAGATGCACCATGTCCTGCGCAAGATCGAGCGCGCTGGGATGGACCCGAAGACGCTGAAGGGTGGCAAACCCATCGTCGCGGCTTTGCCGGGCACCGCGCTGGGGATCGGGCTGGAGCTGCCTTTGTCCTGCCACTGGATCATCGCCGCCGACAATCCGAAGGCCAAGATCGGCCTGCCGGAGATCATGGTCGGCATCTTCCCCGGCGCGGGTGGCACGACGCGGCTGTCGCGCAAGCTGGGGGCGATGATGGCGGCGCCATTCCTGTTGGAGGGGAAGCTGTCGTCTCCGAAAGAGGCCAAGGGTGCGGGGCTGATCGACGAAGTCGTGGCGCCGGAGGATCTGCTGAAGCGCGCGAAGGAATGGGTGCTGTCGGCGACGGATGCCGATCTGGTGAAGCCCTGGGATGCCAAGGGCTACAAGATGCCGGGCGGCGCGCCCTATCATCCAGCGGGGTTCCCGACCTTTGTCGGGGCCAGCGCGATGGTGCATGGCAAGACGATGGGCGTCTATCCGGCGGCGAAGGCCCTGCTGGGCGCGGTCTATGAAGGCGCGCTGGTGCCCTTTGACACCGCGCTGAAGATCGAGGCGCGGCACTTCACCTCTGTCCTGATGAACCCCTCGTCTTCTGCGATGATCCGCAGCCTCTTCATCAACAAGGAGGCGCTGGAGAAAGGCGCGAACCGGCCGAAGGTCGAGGATATGGCGGTCCGCAAGCTGGGCGTCATCGGTGCGGGGATGATGGGTGCGGGGATTGCCTATGTCAGCGCGAACGCCGGGATCGAGGTGGTCCTGATCGACGCGACGCAAGAGGCGGCTGATCGCGGGAAGGCGCATTCGGAAAGCATCCTCGACAAGGGGATGAAGCGCGGAAAGGTGACGGCCGAGAAGAAGGCCGAAGTGCTGGGCCGGATCACCGCGACGACGGATTATTTAGCGCTCGCGGGTGTGGACCTGGTGGTGGAAGCGGTGTTCGAGGACCCGAAGATCAAGGCCGACGTGACGCACAAGGTCGAGGCGGCGGTGGGCGCGGATTGCATCTATGCCACCAACACCTCTACCCTGCCGATCACGGGCCTTGCGGCGGCGTCGAAACGGCCGGAGCAGTTCATCGGCATCCACTTCTTCAGTCCGGTGGACAAGATGAACCTGGTCGAGATCATCCGCGGCAAGCAGACCGGCGACAAGGCCGTGGCGAAGGCGCTCGACTTCGTGCGGCAGATCCGCAAGACCCCCATCGTCGTCAACGACGCCCGCTTCTTCTACGCCAACCGCTGCATCATCCCCTACATCAACGAAGGCATCCGCATGGTGGCCGAAGGGGTGGAGCCGGCGCTGGTCGAGAACGCGGCGAAACTGGTGGGAATGCCCTTAGGCCCGCTGCAGCTGGTGGACGAGACCTCGATTGACCTTGGGGTGAAGATCGCCAAGGCGACCAAGGCGGCGATGGGAGCGGACTACCCCGATGAGGCGGTGGACCATGTCCTGTTCTGGATGGCCGACCAGGGCCGTCTGGGCAAGAAGGCTAATGCGGGCTTCTATGCCTATTCCGAGAAGGGTGAGCGTTTGGGCCTGTGGGAGGGGTTGGAGCCCAAGTACCCGCTGGACAAGATGCAGCCCAGCCTGACCGACGTGCAGCATCGCCTGCTGTTTGCCCAGGTGCTGGAGGCGGTGCGGGCGCTGGAGGAAGGCGTGCTGACCGACATCCGTGAGGGCGATGTGGGGGCAATCCTGGGCTGGGGCTTTGCGCCGTGGTCGGGCGGGCCGTTCAGCTGGCTCGACATCATCGGCGCGGGCCGGGCGGTGGAGATTTGCCGGGGCCTGACGGCGCAGTTCGGTCCGCGGTTCCATGCGCCTGCCTTGCTGCGTGAAGTGGCCGAGAAGGGGCAGACCTTCTATGGCCGGTTCGGGGGCGAGAAGGCTGCGGCTTGAGTGACTTAAGGTAGGGTGGGCAAGCTGCCCACCCTACTTTCGGGTCAGCGCGAAGATGCCCGACCCCACGACCAGCCCGGCGCCGATCCAGGTGGCAAGGTCGGGCCGTTCGCTGAACAGCAGCATCGCCAGCACCATAGCGAAGATCAGCCGGGTATAGCGGAAGGGCGTGACGGCCCCGACCTCTCCGGTCCGCATCGCATAGGTCAGGGCGTGGTAGCCCGTCATGCCGAAGGCAGTGCCGCCTGCAAGCAGCATCAGGTCATGCAAGTCGGGCAGCCTCGCCCCGCCCTGGACGACCAGCAGGATGCCCCCGGCCGTGGCGAGCATGGCAAAGCCCAGTGCCCCAAGTTGCCGGTTCGACAGGCCCTTCGGCGCGGCGCGGGTCGCAAGGTCACGCCCGGCAAAGCCCAGAAGCCCGATCACGGCCAGAAGCGACAATGCAGAGAAGTCCGCGCCGGGGCGCAGGATGATCAGGACCCCGGCAAATCCAACGAGGACCGCCAGCCAGCGCTGCAGGCTGACCCTTTCGCCAAAGACGAGCGCCGCACCTGCGACGACGACCAGAGGCGTGGCTTGCAGGATGGCCGAGGTGGTGGAAAGGGCCGTGAGGGTGATGGCGAGGCCGTAGAAGAGCCGCCCGGTGACCTCAAACCCGCAGCGGACCAGCATGGGGCGCGAGAGGAAGGCGGGGGGCAGGAGCGCCTCACCCTGGCGGGCGGCCATGGCGGCGAAGACCAGCATCCCGGTCAGGCCGATGGTCATAAGGACCTGGCCCAGCGGCAAGGTGTGGGCAGCGGCCTTGACGAAGACGTCCTCGACCGCGAAGCCGGCCATCGAGGCGGTCATATACAGCGCGCCGCGCTGGTTGTCGGTCAAGGGCATGAGTGGGCTTTCCGGGGGCTAAACGCGCAAGACCCCCTCCCCGGCCCTCCCCCTTGCAGGGAGAGGGGGCGCGGGATGGTTGGCGCTGCGCACGGAAACGAGGGAGAAAGGCTCACCGCGCGCCCCAGGTGTCAGACAGGCGGTAGCCCTGCGGCCAGGGGTCGTCGGGGTCGAGCATGTGCTGGTGTGTCCCGGTAATCCAGGCCCGGCCGGAGATTTCGGGCAGGATGGCGTTGAGGTCGCCCACTTTCGCGGCCCCGACGACCCGCCCCTCGAACTGCCCGCCGATCAGGGAGCGGGCGCGCAGGACCTCTCCAGGCCCGATCTGGTTGCGTGCAGCGAGGAGGGCCAGGCGGGCGGAAACGGCGGTGCCTGTGGGCGAGCGGTCGATCTTGCCGGGGCGGATCGAGACGGCGTGGTGCGTCTCCCAGCCGTCGGCCACACGGGTCAGGGGGCCAGCGAAGAGGCAGAAGGAGAAGTGCCGCCAGTCGGGGTTTTCCGGGTGGTGAAAGCCAAGCTGTGCGTCGGCGGCGTTGGTGATCTGGACGCCGAGCTTTGCCATCGCATGGGCGTCGTCGGGGGAATGGGTGAAGCCCAGCGATAGGGAATCGACCACGACGAAACTGTCGCCGCCATAGGCGGTGTCGACGGTGATCCGGCCAAGGCCGGGAACATCCAGCGGCACGGCAAGCTTGTCGGCGAAGGAGGGGAGGTTGCGGACGTGGATGCGCACGGCCTTGCCGTTCTTGCAGTCGGCACGGACAGTTACCAGGCCGCCGGGGGCTTCCAGGGTCAGTTCGGTCACCGGCTCGGTCATCGGGATGATCCCGCTGTCGAGAAGTACCGTCGCCACGCAGATCGAGTTGGACCCGGACATCGGTGGGTTGTCCTCGGGCTCCATTATGATGAAGCCCATTTGGGCGCGGGGGTCCTTCGGGGGCACCAGCAGGTTCACGTGCCGGAAAACCCCGCCGCGGGGTTCGTTCAGGACGAAGTTGCGCAGGGTCTGGTCGCGCCAGAGCATCTCGCGCATTTCCCACAAGGTGCCGCCTGCAGGAGCGGCGACGCCGCCAACGATGACGTCGCCAACCTCGCCTTCGGCATGGGCGGAGATCACGTGGATGGTCTTGGTGCTGCGCATGGCCGGACCTTGATCGGGCGGGGCGGAAATGACAAGCGCCCCGCCGCTTGGAACGGGGCGCAACTCTTTTCGAAAAGATTTGCAAATTCCTTCGAAG
>JBJTSJ010000314.1:0-2505 GCA_046076605.1 Tabrizicola sp. | reverse complement strand
CTCTGCGCCGCATCCTGATGTCCAGCCTGCAAGGTGCGGCCATCACCAGCGTGCAGATCGATAACGTCCTGCATGAGTTTTCCTCGGTCGCCGGCGTGCGTGAAGACGTCACCGACATCGTCCTCAACCTCAAGGGCGTGCGCCTGAAGATGGAAGTCGAGGGGCCGAAGCGCCTGTCGATCTCGGCCAAGGGCCCGGGCGTCGTGACCGCTGGCGACATCTCGGAATCGAACGGGATCGAGATCCTGAACCGCGATCACGTGATCTGCCACCTTGACGATGGCGCCGACGTGTTCATGGAACTGACGGTTGCGACCGGCAAGGGCTATGTCTCGGCCGACAAGAACCGCCCGGAAGATGCGCCCATCGGCATGATCCCGATCGACGCGATCTATTCGCCGGTCAAGAAGGTCTCTTACGAAGTGCAGCCCACCCGTGAGGGCCAGGTGCTGGACTATGACAAGCTGACGATGAAGGTCGAAACCGACGGCAGCCTTTCGCCCGATGACGCCGTGGCCTATGCCGCGCGCATCCTGCAGGACCAGCTGTCGATCTTCGTGAACTTCGATGAGCCTGAGGCCGCGAAGTCGGGCGAAGTGGACGCGGGGCTGGAGTTCAACCCGCTTCTCCTGAAGAAGGTGGACGAGCTGGAGCTTTCGGTCCGTTCGGCCAACTGCCTCAAGAACGACAACATCGTCTACATCGGCGATCTGATCCAGAAAACCGAAGCCGAGATGCTGCGCACCCCGAACTTCGGCCGCAAGTCCTTGAACGAGATCAAGGAAGTGCTGTCGGGCATGGGTCTGCATCTGGGCATGGACGTCGAAGACTGGCCGCCAGAGAACATCGAAGATCTGGCCAAACGCTTCGAAGACCAGTTCTAAGAGTCGGGGTTAACCCCGACCTACGAAAAATGCCCGCGTTGGCGGGGAACTCTGGGCAAAAGCCCCAACGACGGGCCCCGCAACGCACGGGGCCCAACACAAAGCAAAAGACGGATTTAGGAGAAGAAAATGCGTCATTCCAGCGGTTACCGCCGCCTGAACCGGACCCATGAGCACCGCAAGGCGCTGTGGGCCAACATGGCCGGCTCTTTGATCGAGCATGAGCAGATCAAGACCACCCTGCCGAAAGCCAAGGAACTGCGTCCGATCGTGGAAAAGCTGATCACGCTGGCCAAGCGCGGCGATCTGCATGCCCGCCGTCAGGCCGCTGCCCAGCTGAAGCAGGACCAGCATGTCGAACGCCTGTTCGCCATCCTCGGCCCCCGCTACAAGGACCGCGCTGGCGGTTATGTCCGCGTGCTGAAGGCCGGTTTCCGCTACGGCGACATGGCCCCCATGGCGATCATCGAATTCGTGGACCGCGATCCGAATGCGAAGGGCGCTGCGGACCACGCCCGAATCGAAGCCGCCGATCAGGACTGATTGTTGGTTTAGTGCGGCATTGTGAAGGCCCGCTTCGGCGGGCTTTTGCGTTTTTGCAGGATTTCCTTAACCCCGTCTCGCCTATTGCTGCTAAAGCCGGTGCCACAGGCGTGGCATGGGACTGGCAAAGGCCGGAACGAATGCTTAAAGTTGAATCTGAATCCGCGGAGGATTGTCTGGGTTGACAGCAAAAGGCAAGAGATTGACCGAGTTGTTGGAAGAGTTGAACGGACTTGCGCCGATGGGATACACGGTGGGGTTGCACATCCGGTTTGCAACGCCACTTGTATACAAAAGTTCATACCCTGCCGCATGGGTAGATCACTACAACTCTCACTCCTATTACCTGCGCGATCCTCTGGTCTTTTGGGGGGTAGGGGTGGTGGGAACCACAAGGTGGAGTTCCATTCCTTTGCCCGACCCCTTCGGGGTCATGAAGAAGGCCGCCGATCATGGCCTGCATTACGGCGCCGTTTCCTCTTATGGACCGATCACATCACGCTCGATCGTCGGGATCGCCCGTTCCGATCGAGAGTTTGAAGACAGTGAACTGGACTCGTTGCGAGAGTTGACCGTCCAGTTGCACATCGAAGCAAAGCCGCCTTCTGGACTGTCCGCAGCCCAGATTGAGGCCCTGCAATGTGTCGCAAATGGGGATCGGCATTCGGCTGCAGCGAAGAAGCTGGGCATAACGGAAAGCGCATTCAAGGCGCGGCTCACGTCGGCAAGGATCCGGCTTGAGGCGCGAACGACGTCTGAAGCGATTCGAAAGGCCCGAGAATACAGGTTGCTCTGACCCGCAAGGGCCGCTCCCCTTCAAAGGTTCTGCCAGACCCAAGAAGGAGAAAACAAAGTGGAAGTCACGACTCTATCCTACGAAAACCTGCACAATCACGGTCAGCTTTTCGCCAACATGTTCCGTGCAAGGCACCGGACATTCATCCAGCACAACAAGTGGAAGCTGCCGGAAGCCAATGGCATGGAGTTCGATCAGTACGACACGCCGGCAAGCCGCTGGGTGGCCGTCCACAAGCATGGCGAAGTGCTGGCCGGGGTGCGGCTGACGCCCACCACGCAC
>JBJTSJ010000313.1:0-6410 GCA_046076605.1 Tabrizicola sp. | reverse complement strand
CCAGATAATCGTCCGCCCCCAGGTCCAGCCCCCTCACCCGCTCTTCCGGCGCCCCCCGCGCGGTCAGGATCATCACCGCGGGCGACGGCTGCCGGGCGCGGATCCGCTTCAACAGGCTAAGCCCATCCAGCCCGGGCAGGTTCAGATCCAGGATCACCAGCTCGAACTGCTCGGCCATCAACAGCGCCTCCGCCCCCAGCCCATCATGCACGCAATCCACCGCATGCCCCGACCCCGCCAGAAGCGCAGTAAGCGCCTCGGCCAAAGGCAGGTCATCCTCGACAGGCAAAAGGCGCATCCCAACCCACCGCGCCCAGCCTAGACGAGCCCACCCCCGCGCGGCACACGATTTCTTCAAAGAAATCGTACCGGAGCCTTCAAAGGCTCCGTCCCGGAGTTTTCGAAAACTCCGTTTGAGCCACAGCCCCACATCGTGCACCTTTCCCCCATGTGGCGCCTCCTCCTCCCCCTCCTCGCCCTCCCCGCCTGGGCCGACCCCGCCCGCTTCCCCGCGCCGGGCACCGAAGACGCCACTCTCACCCTCTACTCCACCCTCGACACCCCGCTCGCCGAGCCGCTCATCACCGCCTTCCAGACCGAGAACCCCAGCGTCACCGTCCTGTACGAAGACCTCCTGGCCGCCGAGATCGCCGCCCGCGTCACCTCGGAAACCGACGCAGGCCAACCCACCGCCGATTTCGTCTTCTCCTCCGGCATGGACCTCCAGGTGAAACTCGCGAACGACGGCTACGCCCAGCCCGTCACGGTGCCCCTCGCGCGGGACTGGCCCGACTGGGCCAACTGGCGCGACATGGCCTTCGCGCTGACCTTCGAACCGGCTGTCCTCGTCTGGCACAAACCCTCGTTTCCCGACGCTCCCCCGCAATCGCGGCTTGAGATGATCGACTGGCTCAAGACACCGCAGGCAAAGGGCAAGATCGGCACCTATGACATCGCCCGCTCCGCCGTGGGCTACCTCTACCTCGCCCGCGACGCCGAGCATTTCGCCGATATCTGGTCCCTTATTGCCGCCATGGGCCGGGCGGGCCTCCAGACCTTTCCGACCAGCGCCGAGATCATCGACCGGGTCGAGGACGGCCGCCTGGCGCTTGGCTACAACATCCTCGGGTCCTACGCCGACGCCCGCGCCCGCGCCAACCCCGACCTCGGCGTCGTCCTGCTGAAAGACTTCACCGTCGTCACCAGCCGCGTCGGCCTCGTCCCCCGCGCCGCCGCAAGGCCAGACCTCGGCACCGCCTTCCTCGGCTTCCTCATGGGCCGCGAGGGCCAGACCATCATGGCCGACCGCCTCCGCCTCGCCGCCGTCTCGCTGGAGGTCTCCGGCCAGAACTCCGCCCGCGCGATGGAGGCGGCCTTGGGCGACCAGCTCCGCCCCGTCCCCGTCAGCCCCGGCCTTCTCGTCTACCTCGACCAGTCGAAACGCGCCCGGATCCTGCAGCTCTGGAACGACGCGCTGGGACGCTAAACGCCCCTGTCAGCTTCCTGACAGCTTTCTGTGCTGCAACTTCCCCAGGGACCGGCACGAGGAGGTGCCAGCCCGTACAATCCGGCGCGACCCGCGCCATGGGAGGAAACCAGATGAAACACGCCCTTCTCGGCGCGGCCTTTGCTGTTGCCGCCGCCACCGCCAGCTTTGCCGAAGACTAAATGATCATGGCCCCCGCCTCGCCCGGCGGCGGTTGGGATTCGACCGCCCGCACGATTCAAGAGGTGATGGTCGCCGAAGGCATCTCGGGCAATGTCCAGGTCCAGAACGTCCCCGGTGCGGGCGGCACCGTGGGCCTTGCCCAGTTCGTCGCCAGCGCAAACGGCGATCCGAAGCAGCTGATCTTCGGCGGCTATGTCATGGTCGGCGCGATCCTGACCAACGCCTCGCCCGTGTCCCTGGCCGACGTCACCCCCATCGCCCGCCTGACGGGTGAGGCCGTGGGCATCGCGGTGCCCGCCAGCTCTGACATCCAGACCATCCAGGACCTGGTCGAAAAGATGAAGGCCGATCCCGGCTCCGTCTCCTGGGCCGGTGGCTCGGCCGGCGGCGTCGACCACATTACCGTGGGCCTTCTGGCCAAGGCCGCTGGCGTCGACCCGACCAAGATCAACTACGTCGCCTTCTCCGGCGGTGGCGAGGCTCTGGCCGCGATCCTCGGCAACCAGGTCACCGCGGGTATCTCGGGCGTGGGCGAGTTCCTGCCCCAGGTCGAGGCCGGGACCATGCGCATGCTCGCCGTCTCGACCGCTGAGAAATGGCCGGGCATCGACGCGCCGACGCTGATGGAGTCGGGCTACGACGTGAACGTGCAGAACTGGCGCATGATCGCGGCCGCACCGGGCCTGTCGGACGAACAGAAGGCCGCCGTTGCCGCCGACGTGGACAAGCTCGTGAACTCCGCCGGCTGGAAGGCCGCGCTTGAGGCGAAGGGCTGGGCCAACACCTACCTCGCCGGGGCCGATTTCGACGCGCAGCTGGCCAAGGAGGTCGAGTCCACGACCGCGATCCTCAAGGACATCGGTCTGGTCAAATGACCGGAGCCCCCGGAACCGGACGCCGCCCCGACGGGGCGGCGTTCATCATCGCAGCCCTCCTCGCGGTGTTCGGAGCCGTCCTCCTCTGGGACGCCTCCCGCCTGCCGCAGGACGGCGGCTATGCCGGGATCGGCCCCGCCGCCATGCCGAAACTCGTCGGCTGGGGCCTGATCGGCCTTGCCGCCCTGACCGCCTTGTCCGGCATAAAGCGCAAGCTGGCCGACGTCCCCCGGCAGAACCCTGTGCCGCTTCTCTGGATCGGCGGCGGCGTCGCGCTGCAGATCGCGCTTCTGCATGTGATCGGCTTCGTCATCGCGACCGCCCTTCTTTTTGCCGCCACCGCGCGTGGTTTCGGCGAACGCCGCCTGCCCCTGGCCCTCGCCGCTGGCATCGGCCTCGCCTTCATCGTCTACGGCGTCTTCGACCGGCTCTTGCAGCTGAACCTGCCTGCAGGCCCCCTCGAACACCTGATCTTCGGAGGCTGACCGGATGACCACCTTCGACTTCCTCCTCCAGGGCCTCGGGACCGCGATGGACCCGATGATCCTTCTCTACGCCCTGATTGGCGTGACCCTCGGCACCGCCGTCGGCGTCCTGCCCGGCATCGGCCCCGCCCTGACCGTGGCCCTCCTTCTGCCCGTGACCTACGGCCTCGACCCCGCAGGCTCGCTGATCATGTTCGCGGGCATCTACTACGGGGGCATGTATGGCGGCTCGACCACCTCGATCCTGCTGAACACGCCAGGCGAAAGCGCCTCCATCGTCACCGCGCTTGAAGGCAACCGCATGGCCAAGGCCGGTCGCGGCGGCCCGGCCCTCGCCACCGCCGCCATCGGCTCCTTCGTCGCGGGCCTGATCGCCACCCTCGCGCTCGCCTTCCTCGCCCCCCACATCGTCAAACTCGCCCTCGTTTTCGGCCCGCGAGAATACTTCGCTTTGATGATCCTCGCCTTCGTCACCGTCTCCGCCGCCTTCGGCGATTCGGCCCTGAAAGGCCTCACCTCGCTTTTCATCGGCCTTGGCCTCGCCACCATCGGCATCGACGGCCTCACCGGCCAAGCCCGCATGTCCTTCGGCGTGCCGCAGCTTCTGGACGGGATCGAGGTCACCACCCTCGCCGTCGCCCTCTTCGCCCTCGGAGAGGCCCTCTACGTCGCCGCCCAGACCAATGGCGGGGATGACAAGTTCGAGGCGATCAAGGGCTCCGTCCGCATGACCCGAGACGACTGGCGCCGCTCCTGGCCCGCCTGGCTGCGCGGGTCGGCCATCGGCTTTCCCATCGGCGCGATGCCCGCTGGCGGGGCCGACATCGCCAGCTTCCTGAGCTACGGCACCGAAAAGAAGATGTCGAAACACCCCGAAGAGTTCGGCCACGGCGCCATCGAAGGCGTGGCAGGACCCGAGGCCGCGAACAACGCCGCCGCCGCGGGCACCCTCGTCCCCCTCCTGACGCTCGGTCTGCCGACAACAGCCACGGCGGCAATCATCCTCGCCGCCTTCCAGCAGTTCGGCCTGCAACCGGGACCGCTTCTCTTCGCCACTGCCCCCGACCTCGTCTGGGGCCTGATCGCAAGCCTCCTGATCGCGAACCTGATGCTCCTGGTGCTGAACCTGCCGCTCATCCGCTTCTGGGTCATGCTCCTGCGCATCCCGCGCCACTGGCTCTACGCGGGCATCCTCCTCTTCGCGACACTGGGGACCATCGGCGTCAACCCCTCGCCGGTCGAGCTCTCCATGCTCCTCCTCTTCGGCTTCCTCGGCTATGGCCTCCGCCTCTACGGCTACCCCATCGCGCCGGTGGTGGTCGGCCTGATCCTCGGCCCGATGGCCGAACAGCAGCTGCGCCGAGCCCTTGCCATCGCGCAAGGCGACTGGACGACGCTCGTCTCCACGCCCCTCTCCGCCACCCTTCTCGGCATCGCCGCCCTCGCCCTGATCGTCACATGCTGATGCGCCTGCGCGGCAAGGGCCAGGTCCTGGCGCAAATCGCCGGGGACAGCGACTGAAACCGTAGGGTGGGCAACCTGCCCACCCTACCGACGGGTCACCCTCAACCAGATCCCATCCTTCGCCCGCACCGTCAGATGCGCCACCGGCACCGGGACGCGGCCCGCCACCGCCTCGAACCGGAACGCCCGCACCAGATGGGCGAGCAACAGCACCCCCTCCAGCATCGCAAACCCCGCCCCCGGACAGACCCTAGGCCCGCGAGAGAACGGCAGATACCCGCCCTGCGGCACCTCCCCCGTCCACCGGTCGGGGTCGAATTCATCCGGCCTGTCCCACAGCCGCTCATGCCGGTGCAGGTGCCAGGGGCTGATGACAACCTGAGCGCCCTTCCCCACTTTCCGCCCCCGAAACTCCTCCGCCCCCGCCGTCTCACGCACCAGCATCGGCACCGGGGGGTAGAGCCTTAGCGCCTCACGGAACACATCCCGCGTGAACCGCAACGATGACATCACCCCGAACTCCGGCCGCAACCCTTCGGCCTCCGCCGCCACCCTCTCCTGCGCCTCAGGATGCGTCGCCAGCAGATACAGCGCCCAGCCCAGGGCCGAAGCACTCGTCTCATGCCCCGCGAGGAAAAAGATCGCAACCTGGTCGACCATCTCCGCCGTCCCGAACCGCTCCCCCGTCACCGGGTCCGGCGTCGTCATGATCCGCGTCGCCAGGTCCGCCGGGGCCTCCCCCGCCGCAATCGCCCGCGCCCGGTCCGCCGTCAGCCCCCCGATCAACTCCCGGATCACCTTCGCCGACCGCTTCGTCGCCCCCCGGTGCAACCTTGGCACCCATGAAGGCAAGGGCAGAAACGCCCCCAGGTTCAGGATTGGCGCAGACCGCTGATAGGCGCGGAACTCATGGAACACTCCTTGAGCCACCCGGTCCTCGATCGGGATCGAGAACAGCGTCCGGAAGATCACATCCGCCGCCGCATGGCTTGCCGCCAGCTCCACCTCCACCACGCCCGGCGCCAGCCGAGCCACAGCCGCCTCCGACGCCGCCCAGATCGCCGGGAAAGCCTCCTTCACCCGCCCGCCCTCGAACGCCGGGTCGATGATCCGTCGCTGGCGCAGCCACTCTTCGCCGTTGGTCACGAAGACCGACCGGCCGAGCAAGGGCCGCAACCCCTCGGTCACCCGGTCCGACTTCGGGAAGTCGGCGGGCCTCTCGTCCAGCACCCGCCGCACCAGATCGGGGTCGTTGCACAGGTAACTCCGGAAGAACGGCGTCCGGAACTCCGCCATCCAGGCCCGGTACAGCCGCGCCGGTTGCGCCGACAGAATATCCCGCCGGAACGCCCGCAAATGCCCCCAAAGCGACACCCGGTCCGCGCGGGGCTCTGGCTTTGGCGGGGTCATGCCACGTCCCGGTAGGGGCTCAAGGGCGTCGTCACCAGGCTGGAAGAGGACTTCCGCCGCCCGAACCGCCGCGCCAGCGTCTTCGGCCCCGCCGTGACACGGAAGTAATCATACTCCCAAGTGCCGCCCGTCAGGTTGTCGAAGGCGCAGAGATACTGGAAATGCAGCCGGAAATACTGCCGCCGCAGCGCCGCCCAGGTTTCGGGTTTCAACGTCTGGGTGAAGGCTGCCGAGTAGACCAGCGGCCAGCGCTGCCCTTCCGGCGCAACCCCGCTGACCGCCACCGGATCGCACAGCGCGAAACTGCAGCCATCCCCGGGTGCCGTCACGTCGACCCAGGTCACCTCTTCCCGCGTCGAGAGGTACGCAAGGTCCCCCCGCAGCCGCCCCGCCTTCGGCAGGAAGGACACCATCGGCAGCCTTCACCCAGACGTTGAAACCCGAAACCTGGGCGGCGCTGCGGCGGCAGTATTTCCGGCTGCATTTCCAGTATCTCTGCGCCTTCGA
>JBJTSJ010000312.1:0-9701 GCA_046076605.1 Tabrizicola sp. | reverse complement strand
TTTGCCCAGGCGCTGCTGGGCGGCGCGCTTCTGGCCACGATCTGGGTGAACCTGGACCCGGCCAGCTATTACGACAGCATCGAATGGCGGCTGGTCGATCTTGAGCTGCCGGGCTGGCTGGCCCCCCTGCCCTTCAGCCTGACCCCGATGAACCTGGTGTCGGATGGCTTGATGGCGCTGTTCCTGTTCAGCATCGGGAAAGAGTTGTGGGAGGCGCTGACGCTGGAGCATGGCGCGCTGCGTGGTCGGCAGGCGATCCTGCCGGTCGGGATGACCCTGGGCGGGCTGATCGGGGCGACGCTGGCCTGGATCCTGGTCGGCAGCTTGATCGAGACGGCCGAAGAGGCAGGTTTTGCCACCGGCTGGCAGGTGCCCTTGGGGTCGGATGTGGTGCTGTGCTATCTGGTAGGGCGGGCGATCTTTCCACGCGGGCATCTTGCGCTGCATCTTCTGCTGCTGCTGGCAATTGCAACGGATATCCTGGCCCTCTTGATCGCCGGCCTGACCCATCCAGACGTGTCCCTGCGGCTGGCCTGGCTGAGCCTGCCCGTTCTCGCATCGCTTGCGGTCTGGCAGCTGTTCGGTCGCACCCCGCCCCCGGGTGCACCGGAACGCCAACGCCGGGCGCGCGAGGGGCTGTTGCCCTATGTGCTTGCCGGACTTCTGTCCTGGATTGGGGTCGCGGCCTCGGGTCTGCCGCCAGCGCTTGGTCTTTTGCCAGTGATTCCGGCCATCGCCCATGCCGACCGCAGTTTTGGTCTTTTCGCCGAGGTCGAGGAACTGCTGCATGACCCGCTGAACCGGCTGGCGCATGCGCTGGCCTGGCCCTTGACGCTGATCCTGTTCCTGTTCGGCCTGACCCGCGGCGGGATCGATCTGTCGGCCTTTGCACCTACCACGCTGACCACTTTGGCCGCGCTTTGGTTTGGCCGCCCGCTGGGCATGCTGGTCTTCGGGCTAGGGCTGATTGCAGCACTAGGGTTGCGACTGCCGCCGGGCGTCAGTCTGCGAGACATCCTGCGGGTCACTCTGATCCTGGCGATGGGCTTTACCGTGCCGGTCCTTGCGCTGGACAGTGCGCTGCCGGGGGGCGCGATGCAGGAAGCGGCCCGGTTGGGCCTGGCGATCAGCCTTCTGGCCGGTGTGGCGGCACTGCTCATTCGGCCCAAGAACCCCGACACAGATGTGTGAGGGATGCGCCTTTCCTCGCCCGAACGAGGGTCTTGAACTGTCGCAGCCCTTTTAAGGCCACAAACCGGATGTTAACGATATGCCCGTAGTCAGGACGCAGACGCCTGACCGCCGGGCGCCGAGGCATACGATGATCGAGTTTCGAAATGTGTCCAAGTCGTTCTGGACGGGAACGCGGCGCAAGGTCATTCTTGACCGCGCCTCATTCCGCGTCGATCTGGGGAATTCCCTTGGGATCCTGGCCGGCAACGGCGCTGGAAAGACGACGATCATCAACATGATGGCCGGTCTGGAAAAGCCCGACGAAGGTGTCATCCGGAAGACTTCGCGGGTGTCGTTCCCGCTTGGCTTCATGGGGGGCGTGAACCAGAGGCACTCGGCCAAGGAAAACTGCCGCTACATCGCACGGCTGTACGGGCTGGACCCCGACTATGTCGAAAGCTTCTGCCGTTGGGTGTGCGGGCTTGGTGAGTATTTCGAGATGCCGCTCTCGACGTTTTCCTCGGGGATGCGCAGCCGGTTCTCGTTTTCGCTGCTTCTGTCGATCGAATTCGACATCTACCTGATCGACGAAGGCATGCCGGGCACGGGGGATGTCGAGTTCAACCGCAAGGCCGGAAGCCTTTTACAGGAACGGCTGAAAAAATCTACGGTCGTCATTGTCTCGCACTCGCCCAAGACGCTTGAGAAGTTCTGCCGCTCGGCGGCGGTGCTGAAAGACGGCAAGTTGTACCAGTTCGAGACCCTTGAAGAAGCGAGACGTCTCTATGACTACCAATCCTAAGGCTGCACGCTACAACATCCGCCGGGTGGAGCGCCCTGCCCCCCCAGACGCAGCAGCCCCTGACGCGGGACTGTTCGACAACCACGAGGATGGCTTCGGCAACCTCGATTTCCGGCGAGACGAGGACCGGCCCCAGCCAGCGCCGCCGCAGCAGGATCCGGCAGGCGGGGCAGACCTCGCCGAGCCAGGGCGTTCCGACAACGCGGCTGCGCCGGAAGAGGCCGCCGCACCTGTCAAGCCGCCCGTTGGACAGCAGCCGGTTCCCAAGGCCGAGACCCCGGAGCAGATCGAAACGGCCTTGGCCGCCATCGCGTCCGAAGGTCTGACCAGCCGACAGTTGCGCCGCGCGTTGTTGATTGCGCAAAAACACGAGATCAAGCCGAAGTCCGAGTTTGACGCAGTCCGTTTGCTGCGAGAGGCTGGGATCGACCCGTTCTCGCGCGCCTCGATGCTGCGGATCGTGACATCCGAGGCCGACAACGCAGGGGTCGTCCATGTCTCCCCCCGGGAGGGCAGCCGCGAGCTGACGCGTCTGCCGGGCGACACGGTGCAACTGCCAAATCGGGTAAAGCCTGTGGCAGTGCCGTCGACCGAAGAACGCGCCGAGGTCAATCAGGCGGCGGAAATCCTGCGGATGCAGAAGGACATCGCGCGTCGCAGGCGGCGTCGGCTGGCGCTGCTGGGGGCCCGGATGTTCGCCTTCGTCCTTTTGCCGACGTTCCTGGCTGGTTGGTATTTTTACATGATCGCCACACCGATCTACTCGGTGCGTTCGGAATTCGTGATCCAGCAGGCGGGTCCGAAATCCTCGGGCGGTTCGCTGGGCGGGCTGTTCTCGGGCACGACCTTTGCGACCTCGCAGGATTCGATTGCGGTGCAAGGCTATCTGCAATCGCGTGAGGCGATGGGACGGCTGGATGATGATCTTGGCTTCCGCAAGCATTTCCAGGACGAAAAGGTCGACCCGCTGCAGCGTCTGGCACCCGATGCCACGCTGGAGGCTGCGTACAAGGTCTACAGCAAGTACCTGAAGATCTCGTTCGACACGACCGAGGGCCTGATCCGCATGGACGTGATGGCGGCCGATCCGCAGGTTGCGGCGGAATGGTCGCGCCAGTTGATCAAGTACGCCGAAGAGCAGGTCGACCATCTGACGCAGCGGCTGCGCGAAGACCAGATGCGCGATGCGCAGGAGGGCTACGAAAACGCTCAGGCAGCCCTGATGACCGCGCAACGCCACCTGATCGAGCTGCAAGAGAAGTTCAAGATGATCTCCTCGGAAACCGAGGTTGGTCTTATCGTGGGCCAGATCGGCGGGCTGGAAAACCAGATCACCCAGGAGCGTCTGTCCCTGGCCCAGATGGAATCGAACCCCGAGCCGAACCAGGCCCGGATGGAGCCGATCAAGCGCCGGATCGCCACGCTGGAGGCCGAAGTTGCCGCGCTGCGGTCCCGGCTGACCGAAGATTCGGCAGACGCCTCCAGCCTGGCCGAGGTCCAGGGTGAGCTTCTGATCGCCCAGGCCGACATGCAGACCCGCCAGATGCTGCTGGCCCAGGCACTGCAATCGATGGAGACCTCGCGGGTCGAGGCCAACCGCCAGGTCCGCTATCTGTCGCTGTCGGTCAGCCCGATCCCGCCGGACGAACCCTCCTTCCCGCGCGCCTTCGAGAACACGCTGGTCACGATGTTGATCCTTCTGGGGATTTACCTCATGGTCTCGATGACCGCCGCGATCCTGCGGGAACAGGTCTCGTCGTAAGGACCAGGGTATGAAGGACGTCACGATTGGCGGGCTCACCGTCGGCAATGACCGGCCATTGCTGGTCATCGCCGGCCCCTGCCAGCTGGAAAGCCTGGATCACGCCCAGCTAATCGCGGGCCGGATGGCCGAGGCGTGCAAGGCGGCGGGCGCGCAGTACGTGTTCAAGGCCAGCTACGACAAGGCCAACCGCACCTCGCTGACGGGAAAGCGGGGCCTTGGGATGGAGACGGGGCTGAAGGTCCTGCAGGCCGTCCGCGCGATGGGGATGCCGGTCCTGACCGACGTGCATGACGCAGGCCAAGCGCGCGAGGCGGCGACGGTGGTCGACGTGATCCAGATCCCCGCGTTCCTTTGCCGTCAGACCGACCTCCTGCTCGCGGCGGGAGAGACGGGGGCGGTGGTCAACGTGAAGAAGGGCCAATTCCTGGCGCCCTGGGACATGGCGAACGTGGCGGCCAAGGTCGCCTCGACCGGGAACGAGCGCATCCTTCTGACCGAGCGCGGGGTCAGCTTCGGCTACAACACGCTGGTCGCCGACATGCGGTCACTGCCGATCATGGCGCGGACCGAGTACCCGGTGATCATGGACGCCACCCATTCGGTGCAGCAACCGGGCGGCCAGGGCAATTCCTCGGGCGGGCAGCGCGAGTTTGCGCCAGTCATGGCCCGCGCGGCGGTGTCCCTCGGCATCGCGGGCGTTTTCATCGAGACGCATGAGGACCCCGACCGCGCGCCCTCGGACGGGCCAAACATGATCCCGCTGGATCAGATGCCCGCCCTGATCGACAGCCTGATGGGCTTTGACCGGTTGGCAAAGGCAAACCCGCTGAGGGTCTGACAAAGGCTCGGCAGCATGGGCCCGGACAAGCATCGCCGGATCGCGGCCCATTTTTCGGCCTGGGGGAGGTCGCGCGCGCGAACGGGGCAGCCTGCCGACTGCGACCGGCAGGCGTTCCGCCCCCCCGCCCGACTGCGACTGACCGCCCGAGCCTAGCTGGCCCGACAGAAGGTGTCGCGGAGGACGGTCACGATCGCGGCCACCTCGCTCTTCGCCAGATGATAGTAGACGCTTTTCCCTTCGCGCCGCGTGGTGACGATGCCTTCGGCGCGCAGCCGCATCAACTGCTGCGAGACGCTGACCGGGCTGGTGCCAAGCGCTTCGGCCAGCTGGGTGACGTTCAGGTCGCCATCGACAAGGCAGCACAGCATCTGCAACCGCCCCTCATGCGACAGCGACTTGAGCAGCGACACCGCCTTTGCGGCCTGTTCGGCCGTCCCGCCAAAGCCTTCCAGGATTTCAGCCATTCCCAACCCCTATTCGAAGGCGCATCCCTTCTTCACGCCCAGCGCCCGGAACACCATCGCCGCCGGACAGAAGCCGGTAAAGGACGATTGCAGAAGGTTCAGCCCGATGAAGACGGTGAACCAGACGAACAGGGGCGAAACATAAGCGCTCAGCACGACGCTGAGAAGCACCATCACCCCGGCAAAACGCAGGACTGCAGCATCAAGTGACATATCGTTATCCTTTCGTGGTTTCCTTGAGTTTGTCGATCCCCAGCACCTTCAGTGCGAGGCTTTCGTAGAACGGCTCGGACGTCCCCTTCCGCAGCTTGCGGATGAAGTACTTCTCGAATCCCGCCTTGGCCAAGTGCACCCACTTGCCCGAGGATGACCAGTTGACGTTGCGCGGCGGGATCTGCGGCTGGGCCACGAACGCAATCCCCCCGTCGCCGAAATCGGCCAGGCAGACCGCGTTCCAGGTGCCGACACTGTCCGGCTCCTTGCCGCGCACGATGTTGCCGATGTTGTGCGCCGTCGCCGTTACCATCGATTCAATCATGAACCCGGTCTTCGGCACCCCGCAGGGCACCGGCGTCGGCCCCATCGGCGGGATCGCCACGCAGACGCCCACGGCGAAGATGTTCTTGTACTTCGGGTTCTGCTGGTGCTTGTCGACGATGGTGAACCCGCGCGGATTGCTCAAGCCGTCAATGCCGGAGACCGGCTTGATCCCCCGGAAGGCGGGCAGCATCATCGAGAAGGCGAAGGGCAGGTCCCTTTCCGCCTTCACACTGCCGTCGTCGTTGATTTCCTCAACGAACACATGGCCTTCCTCGACTTTCTTGATGCGGGTCGAGGTCATCCACTTGATGTGCTTCTCGCGCATCTGGCTTTCCAGAAGGCCCTTGGTGTCCCCCACCCCGTCCAGCCCCAAATGGCCCACGTAGGGCTCGGGCGTCACAAAGGTCATCGGCACCCGGTCCCGCACCTTGGCCCGGCGGAGCGCGGTTTCCAGGATGAACAGGAACTCATAGGCCGGACCGAAGCAGCTCGCCCCCTGTGCGGCGCCAATCACCACCGGGCCGGGGTTGGCCACCAGCTTCTCGAAGACCGACTTCGCCGCCTCGGCATGGTCGATGTGGCAGATTGACTGGGTGTGGCCCTGTGGCCCGAGGCCCGGCACCTCGTCGAAGGCAAGCTCCGGCCCCGTCGCGATCACCAGATAGTCGTAGTGGACCGACTTTCCGTCGACGAGAGCGATCCGGTTCTCTTCGGGGATGAGCTTTTCCGCAGCGACCGGAATGAACTCGATCCCCTTCTTCTGCATCGTAGGCGCCAGGTCCACCGTGATGTCCTCGCGGTCGCGCCAGCCAACGGCGATCCAGGGGTTCGAGGGCACGAAGTGGTATTTCGGGTCCTTGGTGACGACAGTCACCTTGTCCTCGGGACGCAACTGGTCCTTCACCTCGTAAGCCATGATGGCGCCGCCCAATCCGGCCCCCAATACGACGACATGTGCCATTTCAGTCTCCTCTTCTGATCAGGCAGGGACGTCCGCCCCGGTGCGGAACACGCGGTAGATGGCCGGGATGACGAGAACGGTCAGGAGCGTGGAGCTCAGGAGACCGAACAGCAGGGAAATCGCGAGACCCTGGAAGATCGGGTCCGCCAGGATCACCACCGCGCCGATCATGGCGGCGATGGCGGTCAAGAGGATCGGCTTGAAGCGGATCGCGCCGGCCTCGATCAACAGGTCCACGGTCACGCGGTCGGTGGCCCCGTGGCGGATAAAGTCAACGAGCAGGACCGAGTTGCGCACGATGATCCCGGCCAGCGCGATGGAGCCGATCATCGAGGTGGCGCTGAACGGCGCATTGAACAGCCAGTGGCCGGCCATGATCCCCAGGAAGGTCAGCGGGATCGGCGTCAGGATCACCAGCGGCAGCTTGAACGAGCCGAACTGCGCGACCACAAGGATGTAGATGCCCAGTAGGGCCACCCCGAAGGCCGCGCCCATGTCGCGGAAGGTGACGAAGGTCACTTCCCACTCGCCATCCCAAAGGAGGGTGACCTTTCCCTCATCCTCGGGCTGGCCGTGGAGCGAGATTTCAGGCTTGGTGCCTTCGGGCCAGCCCATCGCTTCGATCTGGTCGGCAACGGCCAACATCCCGTAAAGCGGCGCCTCGAAAGCCCCGGCAAGCTCTGCGGTCACCATCTCGGCATCGCGGCCGTTGTGGCGAAAGATCGGGAAGCTGGCGGCTTCTTCGGTGACCTGGACAACGTCTCCCAGCTCCACCACGCCCCGCGCGCCCGGCAGGGCATTGGCGGGAATGGGCGTCGTCAGGAAGCGTTCGTCCAGCACCCGGTCCGACTTGTCACGCCCGACCACCAGCGGGATCGGCAGGCGGCCTTCACCCCGGTGGGAATAGCCCACGGTCTGGCCCCCGTTCAGGGCTGCGAGGGTGTCGAACACGTCCTGTTCCTGCACCGCATAGAAGTCGAGATCGTCCGAGGAGATCGTCGCCCGCAAACGCCGCGCCTGGGTGCCGAAGCTGTCGTCCACGTCGACGATGAAGGGCACGGCCTCGAACGCCTGCCGGATCATCGTCGCCGCCTTGCGCCGAGTTTCGGCGTCCGGGCCATAGACCTCGGCCAGAAGAGTGGAGATCACCGGCGGCCCCGGCGGGGGTTCGACGACCTTGAGGCTGGTGCCCGCGGGCACGTTCAGCGCCTTCAGCCGCTGCCGCAGGTCAAGCGCGATATCGTGGCTTGCGCGGTCGCGGTCGGTCTTGGGCGTCAGGTTGATCGCGACTTCGCCCAGTTGCGGCTCGGATCGCAGATAGTAGTGCCGGACGAGGCCGTTGAAGTTGAACGGCGCGGGAGTGCCGGCATAGGTCTGGGCAGAGGTCACCTCGGGCAGCTGCATCACTACATCGGCCACGTCGCGGGCCACGCGGTCGGTGGCTTCCACGGACGAGCCTTCGGGGAGGTCGATCACCACCGACAGCTCGGACTTGTTGACGAAGGGCAGAAGCTTGACCGTGACGTCGCGGGTATAAAGTGCGGCCAGAGAGCCGAAGGACAGGGCCGCCGTGACCAGGAGGAACCCCAGGCTGCGACCCTTGGTCTTGAGGACCGGTTTGGCGACCGCCGTATAGGCCCGCTCCAGCCAGCCGCCGTGATGGCCGCCATATTCGTCGTCCTGCGCATGGTCATGCATATCGGCCCGGCCCGCGATCTTGACCATCAGCCAGGGGGTGATGATGACCGCGACGAAGAAGGAAAAGATCATCGCGGCAGAGGCATTGGCCGGGATCGGCGACATGTAGGGTCCCATTAGGCCGCTGACGAACAGCATGGGGAGGAGCGCGACCACCACGGTCAGGGTCGCCACGATCGTCGGGTTCCCGACCTCGGCCACCGCCTCGATCGCGGCCTGCAGGCGGGGTTTGCGGCGGTCCATGCCCCAGTGGCGGTCGATGTTCTCGATCACCACGATGGCGTCGTCGACAAGAATGCCGATGGAGAAGATGAGCGCGAAGAGGGAGACGCGGTTCAGGGTGAAGCCCATGACCCAGGCGGCGAAGAGGGTCAGAAGGATGGTGACCGGGATCACGATCGCGACCACGCCCGCCTCGCGCCAGCCGATGGCGAGCCAGACGAGGAAGATGATCGACACCGTGGCAAGGCCGAGGTGGAACAGCAGTTCGTTGGCCTTTTCGTTCGCCGTCTCGCCGTAATCGCGGGTCACGGTAACCGTCACGCCCTCGGGGATCAGCTTCGGCTCCAGGGCCTCGACCCGGTGCAGCACGGCCTCGGCCACCACCACCGCATTCGCCCCTGCCCGCTTTGCCACCGCCAGAGTCACGGCCGGGCCCGACGTCCCGTCCTTCGACAAATGCGAGACGATGGCGTCCTTCGTGTTCTCGACATACCGCACTGTGGCGACATCTGAGACGTAGACCGGCCGCCCATCCCGCGTGGTCAGGAGGAGATGCTCCACCTCCGCCGGGGCCGTCAGCGTCTCGCCCGCCACCAGGTCGACCATCTGCCCCTGATCCCGCAGCTTGCCCGTGCTGAGGGTCCGGTTCGCCTGCGTGACCTTCCCGGCGAGTTGCTGAAGGGTGACCCCGTAAAGCGCTAGCCGGTCCGGGTCCGGCTCGATCCGGATCGCGTCCTGAGCGTCGCCGACAAGGTAGGTCAGCCCCACATCCTCGGTCTTCGCGACTTCGGTCTGCAGGGTGCGCGCGATGCGGGTCAGATCGTTGGCCGTCAGGTCCGAGGCAGACAGGGTCAGCGTCAGGATCGCCACATCGTCGATGCCCCGCCCCACGATCAGGGGCTCTGGAATGCCCACCGGAATCCGGTCGATGTTCGCCCGGACCTTGTCATGCACCCGCAGGATCGCGTCCTCGGCCTTGGTCCCCACCTCGAACCGCGCCGTCACCATCGCGGCATCGTCGCGGGTCGAGGAGTAGACATGCTCGACGTCATTGATCCCCTTGACGATCACCTCCAGTGGTTCGGTCACCAGCTTGACGGCATCTTTGGCCTTCAGCCCCGGCGCCTGGACATGGATGTCGACCAGGGGGACGGAGATCTGCGGCTCCTCTTCTCTTGGCAGGGACACAAGCGCCACCAGCCCCGCGGCCAGAGCGGCCAGGATGAACAGGGGCG
>JBJTSJ010000311.1:0-3390 GCA_046076605.1 Tabrizicola sp. | reverse complement strand
CATGCCGGCCTGATCCGCGGCATGCTTGCCCCCGACCGGATCGAGAACTGCACCCCGGAACTCATCCGTCGCACCGCCGCAGTCTCTGCCGAGCACGAGGTCCCGGTGCGCCTGCACTGCTGCCAAAGCCTGGATGAGTTCCAAAGCATCGTCGACCGCTATGACATGACTCCGCTTGAATGGCTGTCGTCCCTGGGCTTCCTCGGACCAAGGGCGCTTCTGCCGCATGGGGTCTATCTGACCGGTCACAGCCAGGTTTCCCGGTCAGGCGATGACATCGGGCTTCTGCGCGAGTCGGGGGCGACGCTGATCCACTGCCCGCTGGTCCTGTCACGGTACGGCGGTTCGATGGAAAGCTTCGCGCGGCTGAACGCGGCGGGCGTTCGGATCGGTCTTGGCACCGACACCTTCCCGCCCGACATGATCGAGAACTTGCGCCTTGGGATCAGCCTCTGCCGAGTGGCGGAGCACTCGGTCACCGCCTGCTCGGCCGCAGATTTCTACAACGCCGCCACCATCCATGCCGCGGACGCCCTTGGGCGTCCGGACCTTGGCCGCTTGGCACAAGGTGCGAAGGCTGACATGACCCTGTTCGACCTTTCGGACTTCGCGATCGGTCAGGTCATCGATCCGATCCAGACTATGGTGCTGTCCGGCACGGGACGCGACTTTCGGACCTCGATCATCAATGGCCGTGTGGTCATGCGCGACCGGCTTTTGCCCGGCGTGGACCTTGACGCCTGGCATCGGCGGGCGCAGGTGCAGTTCGAAGGTCTGATCGCACAGTATCCGCTCCGAACTCTGCATCACCCCCCAGTCGATGAGATTTTCGCGCCAAGCTTTCCGAATGTCTAGCGTTGCCTGTTCTCGAACGGACGTGGGTTCCGCAAATGCCAGAATTGCGCCACCGGAAGTTGCGACTGGCGGAACGCGGTCACCTGCCCGATGGACTGGCCCGAACTGACTTCAGCTCTCCAGCCGGGTTGCTCAGCGAAAAATCTCGCGGCAGTCTTGGCAACTAGTGCCCGTGCAACGGTTCCGCCGCCACCTTTCGCAGCAGATCGATCACGTCTGCGATGATATGGTCGGCAGTAAGTCGGCCCTTGTCTGCCGTCGCCAGATGCGCCTCACCCACCACTCCGGCCGGGTTGAGGTCCGACGAGATCCAGGCCTGCGCCACCGGGCCGATGGGCGGGATCGGGGCGGTCTCTGCAGACGAGCGAAAGTCGCGGGCGGCCGACATGTCCACCGTGTCCGGCCGGAAGTAGAGGAGAAGCGAGGTCTCCATATCGCCGCCGTGGATGCCAAAGCGGGTTTCCTGGTCCGAGTAAAGGCCCGGCGGCATCCCCATCGCGCCCCAGCCCAGGCGCACGGCCAGCATCCCGGCCTGGACCCGCAGTTCCCGGGCGAGGATGGAGATCAGGTCGGCATTTCCGCCGTGGCTGTTCAGGATGACGATCTTCTTAACCCCGGCGCGCGCGACAGACAGGCCAATTTCGGTCCAGGCGGCAAGGGCCGTGGCGGTGGACAGGGTCAAGGTGCCGGGGGCCCAGAGGTGCTCGTTCGACTTGCCGACGGCCATGACCGGCAGGATACGCAGGTCAAGGTCTGCGGGCGCGCGTTCGGCCAGCAGGCGGCAGAGGTGGGTGTTGATGATCGTGTCGGTGCCGACGGGCAGGTGCGGCCCGTGCTGCTCTACCGCCGCCGTGGGCAGGATCGCGATGGTGCGCATCGGGTCGATGGCGGCGAAGTCGGGGGCGCGGAAGTCGGCCCAGTCGCGGGTGGTCATTCGGCGGCCTCGGGTCTTGCGGCGGGGGGAGCGGGAAGGGGCACGGGCACGGGGCGGCCGATGAGCTTGTCCATCTTGGCGGCCACGCGAGAAAGATGCGCGCGGCGGCTTTCCGGGGTGGAGCTGTCCATCAGGTAATGCGCGGCAAAGGCGCGGCGGTGGCGCGGGGTAAGCAGAAACCCTACGCCCCGGCGCAGGGTCCGCCGCCCCGGAGCGCCCACGACAAAAGTCAGCCAGCGGCTGGCTCCGCAGGTGGTGAAGACGCCAAGGCGGGTGATGTGGCGCAGGCCCGGACGGATCGTCTTGTTCGCCCCGTCGGGCATCAGGAACGCCACGTCAGGCAGAAGCACCCGGTCAAGCCAGCCCTTCAGCATGGCGGGGAGCCCGTACCACCAGGTCGGGTAGACGAAGATAAGCGTGTCGCACCAGCGGATGTCCTCGACCTCGCGGCTGACGGGGGCGCAGTTGTCGGGACAGGTCAGGTAACCCTCCCATTCGGCCCGCGTCAGGACCGGGGAGAAGTCCATGCCGTACAGATCGTGAAGGCGGACCTCGGCCCCCGCGGTGTGCAGTTTCGCCAGCACCAGGTCGCGGACGGCGGCGGTGAAGCTGTTGGGCGAGGGGTGGCAATAGACGACAAGGGCGCGCATCAGAACTGCCTCATCTTCCGTTCCACGCGGGCAAGATAGTCCGCGCGCTGGCGCTGATCGGCTCGGTTCATGTCGTAGAGCGCCATGTAGAGAAAGCTATCCGGTTGGCAGGCATGGCGAAAGGCCCGCGACATGATCTTGCGGGGCGGGTCCCCGGCGAAGAAGGCCCGAACCCGGTCGGCGCCGTAGGTGGTGACGGCGGCCAGCTTGCGGATATGGGTCATTGCGGGTTTCACCTTGCCATCCTGCAGGCTGAAGGTGATGCCAGGCAGGAAGACGCGATCAGTGTAGCCCTTCAGGATCGCCGGGAAGCCGAAATTCCAGACCGGGTGGACGAAGACCAAGGCCTGGGCCGCTCGCAGACGGTCGACGTGGGATTGCACCGGGGCCGTGTTCGTCGCCGTGTCGTGATAGCCCCGCCGCTCCTCGGCCCCCATCACCGGGTCGAAGCCCTCGGCGTAAAGGTCGCAGAGGTCGACCGCCCACCCCCGGTCCTTCAGCGTGCCCGTCACCGTGTCGCGCAAGGCGGCGGCGAAGCTTTCGCCGCAGGGATGGGCGTAAAGGACCAGCGCGCGGGTGGTCATCCGGCCTCCCGCATCCCAGGGTAGGCGTACATGCGGGAATAGTCCCAGTCGGGGGCGTCCCAGGCGATCATCTTGCCGGGGTTCAGGATGCCCTTCGGATCGGCCTGCCGCTTGAAGGCGAGTTGCGTCGCGTCGGTGGACTGCCGCCCGCCTTCCTCCAGCGTATAGCGGTGGGGGTTGAAGACGTGGCAACCCATCGCCTCGTGCTGGGCGACGATCTCGTCCAGCCGCGCCTCGGTGGTGAACCTGACCAGCGTCAGGCCGGCAAACCCCAACTCCCCGCCCATCCGCATCGCTTCCAGGTGCTGGATCAACTCGCCCGGGAAGGCCGCGCGGATGGCGGCGATCTTCTCGGCATAGACGCCGG
>JBJTSJ010000310.1:0-2810 GCA_046076605.1 Tabrizicola sp. | reverse complement strand
GCTCGGTCCTGGCGCTGAGGTCGTTGTTGCCCTTGGCGATCTGATCGCTGGCCGAGGCCACCGACTCTGCGCTGATCCGCACGCCCTCGACCAACCGGGCGAGGTTGCACTGCATCTCTGCCACGGCCGCCATCATGCTGGACTTGTCGCCTGAGCGCACGCTCACCGGTGTCGACAGGTCGCCAGCCGCCACGCGACGGACGATCGCAGCGGCAGCCTCGGGCTCGCCGCCGAGCGTGCGCATGAGGTTGCGGATGACCAGCGCCGTTCCCACTGCACCGCCGGCAAAGGTCGCCAGGACCGCCAGCACGAGCACCCACTCCACCTTGAACAACCACGACAGTGTCTGGTCCGACTGGACCCGCACCAGCTCGGCCCGGGTCTTGATGCGCTCGCGCAGGAAGCGGGTCAGCTCGATCTGCTGCGGCCGGTACTGCTCCACGAGCAGCGGCTTGAGGTCGTCGAAGCGGGCTTCCTCGATGGCGGCAAACACCTTGCCGCGCACCCCGCCGACGGCGCTCAGCCGATCACCGAGCTCCTTGAACCAGGCCGCGTGCTGGCCGTCGGCATCACCCACGGCCGCTTTCAGGGCTTGGATGTGACCGGTCAGCCGGCCGTCGTTGGCCTTCAGTTCCTTCAACAGAGCTTCCTGGACCTTAACGTCTTCGTTCAGGCCGAGATCGCGCAAGATGACCGCCGATTCGTAGGACAGCGACTCGATCTCGGCGAGTTCCGAAATCTCTTCCAGACTCTGCTTGGAAACCTGCTCGAGTTCGTCGCCAATCCGCACCAGCGCCAGGATGGCGAGCACGATGACTGCGGTCATCGCCAGTGCGACGGCTCCGAAGGTGACGGTCAGTCGCCCGGCCGTGGTGCGAAACCAGTTCATTCTTCTTTCCTTCCCTTGTTCCCGATGACCGGGCGTGGGGCCGTTCCGCGGCGCCACGCCCTGCGTCGACAGGTGGCGCTTCAGGCCCTCACTTCGCGAAGAGCTTCTGTGCGTCCGGCGTGCGCCACCAGCCGATCAGCTTGGCCACGTCGCCCGTCGGATCGCCTTGCGTCACGAGGCCCAGGACGCGCTTCACATCGGTGCCGCCAACTTCCTTGACCTTGCCGGCGCCACCCGCGGCCGTACCTTCGCCGACCATGCCGATCGCGTTGGCGGTGCGTGCCACCTCAGCCACCTCGGCGGCGGCCGTGCGCACCTCCTTCGCGGTAGGCGCGACCTTCTGCGTACCGAGGATGGCGCGGTCGAAGAAGCCACGAGTGCCCGAGTTGGGCGAGGCCACCACCAGGGCCACCGGGGCGTCAGGCCCGCCGACTTCCTTCCAGTTGCTCACCTTGCCCGAGAAGAGGTCGCGCAGCTGGTCGCGGCTGAGGGACTTCACGGGGTTGCTCGGATGCACGATCGGCACCAGCTGCTCGGTGACGATCGGCGTGAACTTCAGGTTGCCGGGCACGTTCGTCGTGCCGGCCTTCTGCACAGCGGAGACCGCCTCTTCGAGAGTGTCCGACAGAGCCGCCGCCTTGACGCGGCCTTCGAACAGCATCTGAAGGCCCTTGACCGAACCCACCGGGAGCATCTTCACCTCGATGCCGGTGGCCGTGCGCGCGGCGGCGGCGGTCGGTTCGATCACCGCTGCGTTGACGCTGGTCGAGCCGGCGATCTCCAGGGGGTTGGCATGGCGGCCGTGGCCCAGCCGGCCAGCGACAAGACGGCGAGGCTGCGAAGGGCGACAAGGCGACGGTTCATCATGGTTTGCAATTCCTTCTGCGTGTGGTCAGGGGGGGGTTGGACGACTTCTGCTGCCGTTATCGGCGCTTGACCACCGTGTCTTGAGAGCCATGGTCGGCCTGACAGCCGTGAAATCCGCCACCATTTCGACCTTGAATCCGGGAGCCGACACCGAGTTCGGCCCCCGCTTGCCGATCCGTTCGGCTGCCGCTTGGGGTGGCGCGTCGTTCGGCGCGGGCCGCTGGCGCCGCGGCTGGTCACGACGCGGACTTTCGACGGACCGGGAACCAGACTTCCCCTCGTGCAGCTGGATCACATGCCGAAGGACAGCGCGATGACGCTACCCGAGGCCGGCGTCGGGGAGCGGCGGCATGTTGATGGAAATCAATGCTGAGTGAGTCCCTCGGGGGCACCGTGTCGAGCGCATCGCTCGGAGGTTCTCATGAAGCTCGCACTGGCCGCCCTCGGCAGCTCTGTCGCCCTCGCCGGCTGCGCCAACGGCCCCAAGACGGCGGGCCACGCAGCGCATCACCCGCCAGGTGCCGCCGCCGTGGCGCCTGCCGCCCCGACCGCTGGACAGGTGGACTCGATGATCAAGTCGATGCAGGAGATGCACGACAGGATGATGGCGGCCAGGACCCCGCAGGAGCGGGCCACGCTGATGCAGGACCACATGAGGCTCATGCGGGAAGGCATGGCCATGATGGGGCATATGCGCGGCGGCAGGGCCGGCATGGGGATGGGTGGCGGCATGTCGATGGACCCCGAGATGATGGGCAAGTGCATGGACATGATGGAATTGATGATGGAGGATAGGCTTATCAAACACCCCTCTTTCCTCCCCCACGGCACCCCGAACACGGCAGCGCAGGGGCGGAACGTAGCGCCCGAAGCGCTCGAACCTGCCTTTGGATGCAGGTTGAAGTCTGTTGGACGTGGACGGCCCGGCCGAAAGGCGTCATTCCTGGCGTCATCTACGGGTTAGCCCTTGGCGCCGCGCCACATCCATCGGTCCCGAAAACCCTCGCGCACAGCCGATCCCCGTAGCCCTGCTTTGCCAGCCACATGAACGGTG
>JBJTSJ010000309.1:0-3087 GCA_046076605.1 Tabrizicola sp. | reverse complement strand
GGATCAGAAGATCCTTGCCCGCGAACTCGCGCGCATCGCGGAAGTCATGCGCATGCAGCACGCGCCCATTGAACTTGTCGAACCCCGGATACTCCGGCACGTTTGGCACGCTGAAGTGGCCCGAGCAGACCACGACATTGTCGAACTCCTCGGAATACATCCGGTCGTTCTTCAGGTCGTGCACCGTGACGGTGAACTTGCCCTTGGCCTCGTCGTAGTTAACCATGCGGACGGTCGTGGAAAAGCGGATCCAGTCCCGCACGCCCGCCTTGATCACCCGGCCCTGGATGTAGTCGAACAGGACCGCCCTCGGCGGGTAGCTGGCGATCTGTTTGCCGAAGTGCTCCTCGAAGGAATAGTCGGCGAACTCCAGGCCCTCCTTGGGGCCGTTCGACCACAGATAGCGGTACATGCTGCAATGCACGGGCTCGCCGTGCTCATCCAGTCCCGTGCGCCAGGTATAGTTCCAAAGGCCACCCCAGTTGGACTGCTTCTCAAAGCAGACAACCTCTGGAATATCCTCGCCCTTTGCCTTGGCCGACTGAAAGGCGCGCAGCTGCGCAAGCCCCGACGGGCCCGCACCGATGACCGCGACTCGTTTCTTCATATCTTCCTCCGGATGTTGGCTTATCGTTACGCTGTGGGCGCATTCTTTTTTTGGTCAGCCTAGGGGCAGAGTTGCGCCTGTGTCAAATCTTCTTCCTGCAGTGAAACACAATCGGCCCACAGGGGCACTGCCCGCCGGGGCCGATTCACAACCGTTGCTTGAATTCTAGGCGCAAGGGCGGTCAACGGGCAATGGTCACCGTACAATGCGCGCGCGTGGCCACTTCGCTGGCGACCGACCCCAGAACCAGCCGCTGCAGCCCCCGCTTGTCGCCGGTTCCCATCACGATATGGGTATATCCGTTCTGCTCGGCATAGGCGATGATCGCCGGGGCGGCCTCGCGCGCCACGACCTCGACCACGCCGACATCGGCAGCGCCCTCGGCCTTGGCGAGCCCCTCGGCCTCGCTCAGAACCTTCTGGATCTCCTCTGGCCGCCAGTGGCTGATCGTCGGCCCCCGCACGCCGCCATGCGCGACGTTCACGGCGCAGATCGTCAGGTGGCCCCCCGTCGCCTTGGCGACTTCGGCGGCAAGAAGGACCCCGACCGTGGCGTGGTCCGATCCGTCGGTGGGGCAGAGTATCTTGGCTGTCATGGCGTCCACTCCCTTCGTGGTGTCTGGACTTCATGAACCATCAAACACCCGAACTTGCCTTGACCTGCGTCAAGAAAGTTTACTACCAAGTAAAGAATTGTGGGGTGCCCTTCAGCGGACTGGCCCAGAGGGCAATCAACAGCGCGAGGCGTTACAACAGATCACTGCACCTCTGATCGCGGCTGAAGCTCTTGCAGGCAGAGCAATTCGACGGCAACCACCGCCTCGATAGCCAAAGCGATGTCCAGAATTATGTGGAGAGGCGGAAGGAAAACGCTGCCGCGTGTCACATATCCCATGATTGCAAACGCCAGGATCCCGCCCATCGTGACTGGCAAGCCGCCAAGGATACGCGATCGGAGTGATCCCGCGACCATTGATTGCGACAGAAGAGGCCCTCCCATTGGCAGGTAGATCTTCTGCTTATCAGGACCGATCACCGCCCGCTCTCGGGCCAGCGTTGCGGCGTTAAGTCGGAAACTGGCGTACCAAAGAAGCGGCACGGCCAGGATCAAGGCAGCCAGAACCGTGCCAAGTGCAGCGACCAGCACGTTCGGGAAAAGGCCGGAGGAGTAGACCCCCAGCAGGCAGATCATGGGCAGCGGCAAAGAGAACAGAAATGCCAAGGCAAGTTCACGAACAAAAGCGCGTCGTCCCAGCGTGACGGCCAACGCCGCCGGTGCCCTCGGGTTCAGGATGGAAACAAACTTCTGCGACACGTCGAACCTTTCCTGCCCACCCAGGGATTTCCCCCGTAAGCGAGAGAATGGCCCGCGATCAGGGAAGAAGCCAGTCCGTTCACGGACGTGAAAAGCCCCGGATCGCTCCGGGGCCAGTTGGGGGTTCAGGGTAGGCAAATGTCCTTGCCGCCGGCCCAGCGGGCCTGCTGCAAGGTGTTAAGATTTGGTGTACGTCTGCGACCAAGTCATTGATATCATAAGACCATCAGCGTTTGTCCGCCGTGGACACATCTCAGATGTCCAGCGTCGTCTGCGTCTCCCAGGCCGAGAAATGCGAACAGTAGTCGTTCCATTCCTTGTGTTTCAGCTTGAGGTAGGCCGACGAGAATTCATCCCCCATCATCGACTTCAGGGTCTTGTCCTTGTCGTACTCCCGCAGGGCATCCAGCAGGTTCAGCGGCAGCTTCGGCGCCCCCTTCACCTTGTGCCCGTCCTGATACATGTCGATATCATAGCGACGCCCCGGATCAGCCTTCGTCCGCACCCCGTCGATGCCAGCCGCCAGGATCACCGCTTGCATCAGGTAGGGGTTCGCCGCACCATCCGGCAGCCGCAGCTCAAACCGCCCCGGCCCCGGCACGCGGACCATGTGGGTCCGGTTGTTCCCCGTCCAGGTGACGGTATTCGGAGCCCAAGTGGCCCCCGACGAGGTCCGGGGAGCATTGATCCGTTTGTAGCTGTTCACCGTCGGGTTGCAGATCGCCGCCAGCGCCGAGGCGTGCTTCATGATCCCGCCCAGGAAGTGCCGCCCCTGGTCCGACAGCCCCAACTCCTTCTTCGGGTCAGCGAAGGCGTTCTTCTTCCCGTCCAGCGTCCAGACCGAGATATGGGCGTGGCAGCCCGACCCCGTCAGCCCTTTGAACGGCTTCGGCATGAAGGTCGCGCGGAAGCCGTGCTTTTCGGCAATCGACTTGACCATGAACTTGAAGAAGCTGTGCTTGTCCGCCGTCTGCAGCACGTCGTCGTATTTCCAGTTCATCTCGAACTGGCCGATCGCGTCCTCGTGGTCGTTCTGGTACGCCTCCCAGCCAAGCTCCAGCATATAGTCGCAAATCTCGGCGATCACGTCATAGCGGCGCATGACGGCCTGCTGGTCGTAGCAGGGCTTTTCGGCCGTGTCGTAGATGTCCGAAGGGCCCGAGCCA
>JBJTSJ010000308.1:0-6747 GCA_046076605.1 Tabrizicola sp. | reverse complement strand
CGAAGGATGACCTGCGGATCATGGAGCATCCGGCGCTGACCATGCCCATTGGGGACGATGTCGGCATTGCATCGGACCTGCTGGAACAGTTTGGCGCCGAGGCGCTGGCGGCGGCCTTTGTCCGGCTGTGGCGGGAGGGCCGGTCGGCGCCCGAGGTGCTGTCGACGGACAATCCGATGCCTGCGCCGTCCGCTCCGCGTGAACGGGGGGAGTTCGGGCCGTCGGTCTGGTTTCGGATCGGCGTGGGCCGGTCGGGACGGGCGGAGGCGCGGTGGCTTTTGCCGAAGATCTGCGATGCGGGGTCGATCGGGAAGGACTCCATCGGCGCGATCCGGGTGCGCGAGGACGAGACTTTCGTGCAGATCGCCGAGGGCGTGGCGGACAAGTTCCGGCAGCAGATCGACCTGGACAAGGGTCTGCTGATGGAGCGGATCGAGGGCGAGCCGGATTTCGACAAGCCCCGCTTTGACAAGCCGCGCTTTGATCGGCCGGCGCGTCCGGAACGGGCAGAGCGTCCCGCGCGGGCAGAGAAAACGGCCTACACGCCGAAGCCGCCTCGGGTGGTGGAAGAGGATGTAGCCGAGGAAGCGCCGAAGCCGAAGTACGAGCCGCGCCCGCGGGTGACGCCGTCCGAGGCCCGGCCGGAGCGGAGCGAGCGTCCGGCGCGGAAGTTCGAGGAGCGGGCGCCTCGGCCGGAGGGGGATGACGACCGTCCGCGCAAGCCGCGCTGGTCGCCGGATCAGAAGGCGGCTCCGCGCTCGGCGGGGTTCAAGAGCCATGGCGGGTCGGCGGATCGTCCCGGTCGGGCCGAAGGCTACAAGAGCCACGCCAGCGAGGGCGGGTACAAGGGCAAGTCCGACTGGAAGCCGCGTGAGGACGGGGATCGTCCGAAGAAGCCCTATGCGCCGAAACCGGAGGGGTGGAAGCCACGGGAGCGGGCCGAGGATGGCGAACGTCCGGCGCGGAAGCCTTATGCGGGGAAGTCCGAGGGCTACAAGCCGCGTGGGGAGTACAAGCCGCGCGAGGATGGCGAGCGTCCGAAAAAGCCCTATGCGCCGAAGGGCGAGGGGTTCCGGCCGCGTGACGATGGGGATCGTCCGAAGAAGACCTTCGCTGCCAAGGGGGACGATGCACGGCCGTTCGTAAAGCGTGAGGGTGCGGGGAAGCCGGGCGGCAAGAGCTTTGGGGCGAAAAAGCCGTTTGAGCGGGCTGGGGCCTCGGACCGTCCGGCCAAGCCCAAGGCGGATGCGCGGGACACGTCCAAGCGGTTCGTGCCGCCGAAAGGGCAGAAGCGCTAAAGCGGTTCGGGAAACAACAAGGCCGCCGGGTCCATCGGGACCGGCGGCCTTTGCTTTGGAAGAATGGTGCCGGTGAAGGGACTCGAACCCCCGACCCCATCATTACGAATGACGTGCTCTACCAGCTGAGCTACACCGGCATTCTTCCGTGGGCGGGCTATTAGCATCGCCCATCCGGACTGTGTAGCCCTAATTTGCGCGGCGCGCGATCTCGTCCAGGGGAAGTTGCGGGACCTCGGGCTCGGGCTCTGGTTCCGGCTCGGGGCGCGACTCCATGAGGGGGAGAAGCTCAGCCAGAACGGACGACGGCGCGGGGCTGGCCGGCGGGGTCTTCCAGGACAGGGTATCAAAGCTGCCGCAATTGTCGCAGACCGGCTGCCAGCCATCGTGAATCGCCTGGCACTTGTCGCAGACCCATTGCGGACCGCGCGGAGCTGCGATGGCGCGGGCGACAAGATCGCGCACGACGGAATCTTCGGCCCCTTCTCCGCGTGCAATCGCAGCCAGAATCGCCAGTGATCTTTGGGTCGGGGCTCGGGTCGCAACGTCGTCCAAGGCGCGGCGGGCAGCGGGGAAATCTTCGGTGGCGACCAGAAGCTCGGCCAGCAGCATCCGGGTTTCGTCGTTGTCAGGGCGGGCGTTGGTCAGGGTGCGGAAGCGTTTCAGGCGGTCCTGCGGAGATTCCTGCGGCTCGATCTCGGCGAAGGCGGCGGCGAGGTCGGGGTGGGGCAGGACCTCCCAGGCCTTTTTCAGGACCCGGGTCGCGTTCTTCTTGTCGCCCTTGGCGATGTAGCCCCGCGCGGCCATCGCGGCGGCGGGGATCAGGTCGGGAGAAAGCTTGTTCGCCTCGATCGCGGCTTCGCGGGCCTCGATGCTGGCGTCGTCGTCCATCACGGTGCGGGCCTGCTGCAGGGCAAGAACGGCATCGCGGCGGCGATAGACGTCCTTGGGCAGCGCCCCGGTCTTGAGCTTGGCCCCCAGCGTCGCCCGCGCACCGGACCAGTCGCCTGCATCGGACTGCAGCTTTAACAAAATGTCCTGGGTCTCAGCATGCTTGGGTCGGAGTTCAAAGGCCTTTTCTGCCAGTTTCAGGGCAACTTCCCGGTCCCCTTCGGCCAGCTTCTGGTGCAGAAGGCCGCGGACGCCCACAAAGCGGGTGGTGTCGTCCTGCAGCAGGGTCTTGTACGCCTCGGTCGCGCGCTTCCGATCCCCGGCGGCCTCGGCGGCCTGGGCGACGAGGAGCGTGGTCAGTTCGGGTTTTCCGAGCAAACGCTCAGCATTCTGGGCGCGGGTCAGGGCGAGGCGGGGCTCACCCGAGGCCAGTGCCATCAGGCCTTCGGACAGGGCCTTGTAGCCCTTGCGTTCGCGGTTGCGATCGAAATAGCGGGAAATCGCGGTTTCATCGCCGTTCAGGAAGCGGAACGTCGCGCCGATAAGGCCGAGGACTTTCAGCAGCAGCCAGACGGCGATGACGGTCAGCAGGGCAAGGATGACAGCTTGCACCGGGCCGATGGTGAACTCCCACCCGGCGATCAGGACCCGCATCGTCTCGCCGGTTTCGGACAGCATCCCGGCGGCCAGGGCCAGCGCGGCGATGAGGACGACGAAGAGGACGACCTTTGTCAGCGACCAGAGCATCATTCCCCCCGTGCGGCGGCAAGGGCTGCGGCGGCAGCGAGGTGGGTCCTGGCCTGGGCGGTCCAGGCGTCAAGCGGGGGCTTCAGGGCGGGGTCCAGCGTGCCGAGTTCGGTCAAGGCGTCGGCGACGCGGCCCTCGGACAGGGCGAATTCGGCGCGGGACAGGATCGCGTCGGGCGTGGTGCCGTCGCGCGGTGTGACAGAACGGGCGCCGGTCTGCGAGGCGAGGAAGTCGACCAGGCGGTCGGTCCAGCCGTCGTCCTGGCTGATCTCGCGGGCGAGGCGTAGGGTTTCGCGCGCGGCGTCGGGGAAGGCGGCCCGCAGGGCGGCAAGGGTCGGGACCCCGGTTTCGGCGAGGGGGTCGAGAGCTGTGGCGAGCGTGGGGTCGGCGAGCGCCTGGAGTTCCGTGGTGAAGGGGCGGCCTTCGCTTACGGCCTTCTCCAAAGCGTCAAGCGCCTGAGCGCGAGAGGCGGCGGCAGCGGCGGCCTCAGCCTCGGCCGCGCGGGTGGTTGCGGCGGCCTCGGCGGCGTCGAGGCGGGCGAGTGCGTCGTCCAGCTGCTTTTGCAGATCCGCCGACGGTTCGGCCGCAGACAGCGTGCCAAGACGGCGGTCAAGGTCGGCGAGTCTGGCGGTGAGGGCGGCTGTATTCGCGGTGCCGTCCGTAGGCATCGCCTCGATCGCGGCAAGGCGTTGGTCGAAGGTGTCGAGCCGGGAAAGGTCGGGCGCTTCCGGAGCGGGCCGTGCCGCAAGCGCGTCGATGCGGGCGGTGGTAGCCGACAGCTCGCCCGTGATCTTGTCGAGGGACTGGGCCTGCCGGGTGGCAAGCTCCTCCACCTGGGCGGTCAGGGGCGCGAGGTCGGTCTGCGCCGTGGGTGCGGTCAGACCCAGGACGTTGAAATGTGACAGGGCAAAGCCGCCGATGGCTGCCAGCGCGCCGCCGAGAAGGGGGGCAAAGACGCCACCCCTGGACGGTGGAGGGGGCGGCGGAGGCGGTGGTGGCTCGGGCTGTGGATCGGGCGGCGCTGGGGGTTCCGTAGGCACCGGTTCCACGAACGGATCCGTGGCGGTAACCGCCTCGGTCTCTTCCGGTGTCACCGAATCGGCGATGTCTGACGGGGAACCCTTGCGTCTGGTCATGCGGCAGCCCTCTGTCATCCCGTGGCCCCAACCTAAGCACTGGCGGTGGGACGGTTCAAGGCAGAGGGCGCGTGGCAAGCAAGCTTTCGACACTGTCGAGCATTGCGGCACTGTCGGGCCGGGCTGCGATGACCAGAGAGCCATGCGGAATTCTGTCAGCGGCCTGGGCAACGGCGTCGCTCATCGCGACGATGTGCAGGCCGGCGCGGGCGTCGGGGGGCATGGCCTCGCGGAAAATCCGGGCGCTACGAGGCGAGAAAAGTGGGAGGATGATGCGGGTGTTCTGGCGCAGCAGATCCAGGGACTCGCGTTCAAATGGTACTGTTTTCTGTAAATACACTTGTAAAGATAGTGTTGGAATACTGTTTGAAATCAATTCATTGGCGATGTCTCCTGATGTATCTACGCCCCGTATATATACTAATCTGCCATTTGGCGCGTCGTTCAGGATGGCGGTGGCAAGGTCTTCCGCATTTCCGTCCGCCGATCGGGCGTCCAGCCCCGCAGCCCTGGCCGCTGCCGCCGTCGAACGGCCCACGCAATAGGCCAGAGGGGGAAGCTTGATCCCGAGCCGGATCGCGCCCTCGACCCCATGGGCCGAGGTGAAGATGGCGGCGGCAAAGGGGCCTTCGGGGAGGGGCGGGGAGAGGTATTCCGGCGCCATCAGGGGTGCGATCACCGGACGGACCCGGGGGCCGAGACGCTGGGTCAGCTGGCGCGCAAAGGCCTCGGCCTGGGCCTGGGGCCGGGTCAGCAGCACCGGGACAGCCTGGTCCGCATCGCGCAACGCTTCGGATTGTCTCGCCATGTCCATGGTGTTACCTGCCGGGGACCCCTGACGCAACGGCGGGACATGGACCGGACGCTTACCCTGCTTGGCATCGAGACGAGCTGTGACGACACCGCCGCCGCTGTTGTGCGCGCGTCGGAGGCCGGGGTGCCAGAGATTCTGGCGTCCGAAGTGCTGGGACAGACCGCCTTGCACGAGGCGTTCGGTGGCGTTGTGCCGGAAATCGCAGCCCGCGCCCATGCGGAACGGCTGGATGGGGTGGTCGAGGCAGCGCTGGCGAAGGCCGGGTTGGGGCTGGACCGGATCAACGGGATCGCGGTTACGGCAGGGCCGGGGCTGATCGGCGGCGTGTTGTCCGGGGTGATGCTGGCGCGGGGGTTGGCGGCGGCACGGGGCCTGCCGCTGGTGGCGGTGAACCACCTGGCGGGCCATGCGCTGACCCCAAGGCTGACCGACGGGATCGCCTTTCCCTATCTGATGCTGCTGGTGTCGGGCGGGCACTGCCAGTTCCTGCTGGTCAAGGGTGCTGACAGCTTTCAGCGGCTGGGCGGGACAATCGATGATGCGCCCGGTGAAGCCTTTGACAAGACGGCAAAACTGCTGGGCCTGCCGCAGCCCGGGGGGCCGTCAGTCGAGGTCGAGGCGGCGCTGGGCGATCCGAAGCGGTTCCGGTTTCCCAGGCCTTTGCTGGACCGTGAGGGCTGTGACATGTCCTTTTCGGGCCTCAAAACGGCCTTGTTGCGGGCGCGGGATGCGCTGGTGGCGGAACAGGGCGGGATCACGGTGCAGGACCGCTGCGATCTGTGCGCGGGTTTCCAGTTGGCCGTGGCCGAAGTGCTGGCGACCAAGACGGCCCGGGCGATCCAGGCGGTTGCGGATCAGCGGCCCACTGCGCTGGCCGTGGCGGGCGGTGTGGCGGCGAACAAGGCCATTCGGGCCATGTTAGAGATTGTTTCGGCGGAGGCCGGGCTGCCGTTCGTTGCGCCTCCGCTGCGGCTGTGTACCGACAACGCGGCGATGATTGCCTGGGCGGGGATCGAGCGACTGCGCGCGGGGCTGCCTGCCCAAGCCGACTTCGTCGCCCGGCCGCGCTGGCCACTGGATGCAGCGGCACCCGCCTTGCTTGGGTCGGGCAAGAAGGGGGCCAAGGCATGATCGGCATCCTGGGCGCGGGGGCCTTTGGCACGGCGCTGGCAGTCACACTTGGGCAGGCTGGGCGGTCAGTGCGGCTTTGGGCGCGCGACGCCGAGGCCGTGCGGCAGATGCAGTCGAGCCGCCGGAACGACAGGGCGCTGCCGGGGATTGGGCTGCCGGAAACAGTCTCTATTCACGCCGAAATCGCGGATCTTGCCACGTGCTGGGCCGTGCTGCTGGCGGTCCCGATGCAGACGCTGGGGGGCGTGCTGGACCGCTTTCCCCAGCTTGGGACGGACCAGCCGCTGGTCGCCTGCTGCAAGGGGGTGGACCTGACTACGCTCCGCGGTCCCGTAGCGCTGATCCGGGACCGGCGGCCGGGGGCGGTGGCAGCGATGCTGACCGGACCGAGCTTTGCGGTGGATATCGCCAAGGGCCTGCCGACGGCGTTGACGCTGGCGGCGACGCAGGACGGCGCAATGTTGCAGGACCTGTTGTCGACGCCGACCCTGCGCCTGTACCGGACGGACGACGTCATCGGGGCGGAGCTGGGCGGCGCATTGAAGAACGTGGTCGCCATCGCGGCGGGGGCGGTGATCGGCGCGGGGCTGGGGGACAGTGCACGCGCTGCCCTGATGACGCGGGGCTATGCCGAGATGGTGCGACTTGCCTCGGCCTTGGGTGCACGGCCCGAGACGCTGGCGGGTCTGTCGGGCCTGGGGGACCTGGTGCTGACCTGCACCTCGACCCA
>JBJTSJ010000307.1:0-2962 GCA_046076605.1 Tabrizicola sp. | reverse complement strand
GGTCTGCGGCTTTGTGAATGGACAAGGTTCGCGGTTCCGGGAAAAGATGCCGCAAGCGCTTCAAAGTGTTGAGATCGAGGGTAGAATGTCTTTCTTTGCCTTGCGCGGGCGGACCGGCCGGTCCTGGCTTGCGCCTTTGTCCCTGGTTGTCATCCAGGCTTTTGCCCCCATCGTCTCTGCACAGACTGCCTCCTTCACCCATTCGCTTGCTGCAAGCGCCTCGTCCGATGCGGTGGTGGCGGATTGGTACCGCGAAACCGGGTACGAGACGCTGTGGACCGGCGCGGATGATGCCGCGCGGCGGGCGGCTTTCCTGACCGCGATCGGTGCGGCGGCGGATCATGGCCTGCCGGCGGCCCGCTATGATGCGGATGCTCTGGTGGCGAAGCTGCGCGCGGCCGAGACGGAAGGCGACCGCGGCCGGGTCGAGGTCGAGATGACGCAGGCCTATCTGGCTTGGGCGCGGGACCTGACCTCGGGCGCTCTGGACCCGAAGGCGGTGGACGCGGGTATCCTGCGCGAGATCGAACGGATCGACCCCAAGACCCTGCTGACCCGGATCGCGCACGGAAACCCGGAAGCCGTGCTGAAATGGCTGGAGCCGAAGTCGACGGTCTATCTGCAGCTGATGAAGGCCAAGTTCGGGCTTGAGGCGCAGATCGCGGCGGGTGGCTGGGGGGAGCCGGTCTCGGCCGAGGCGCTGGGGCCGGGGGACACGGGGCTCGCGGTGATCGTGCTGCGCGATCGGCTGGTGCGGATGGGCTACCTCGCGCCCACGTCGGTGGCGAGCTATGACCGCGTGCTGCAAGCGGCGGTGACCGGGTTCCAGCTGAACCACGGGTTGACGGCGGACGGGGTGGCCAATGGCTCGACCCTGGAGGAGATCAACATCGGCCCCGACGCGCGGCTGAAATCGGTGATCGTCGCGATGGAGCGCGAGCGCTGGATGCACATCGATCGGACGACCAAGCATGTCTGGGTCAACCTGCCGGACTTCCGCGCGCGCATCATCGACCATGGCAAGACCATTTTCGAGACCCGCGTGGTGATCGGGAAGAACGTCCCCGACCAGCGCAGCCCCGAGTTTTCGGACCAGATGGAGCATATGGTGATCAACCCCTCGTGGGGGGTGCCGCGGTCGATCATCGTCAAGGAATACCTGCCGCTTCTGCAGCAGAATCCGAATGCCGTGGGCCATCTGCAGGTGGTGGACGGCCGGGGCCGGGTGGTGTCGCGCGGGTCGGTCAACTTTGCCGCCTACAACGCGCGGAACTTCCCTTACGCGCTGCGCCAGCCGCCGTCGGACGGGAACGCGTTGGGGAAGGTGAAGTTCATGTTCCCGAAACCCTACAACATATATCTGCACGACACGCCGTCGAAGTCGCTGTTCGACCACGAGGTGCGCGCCTACAGCCATGGCTGCATCCGGGTGGCGGACCCGTTCGACCTGGCGCATGAACTTCTGTCCTGGCAGACCGACAACGCCGAGGCGGAGTTCGAGGCGGCGCTGGAGTCGGGCCGGGAGACGATGGTCAAGCTGAAGCAGGTCCTGCCGGTGCATCTGGTCTATTTCACCGCCTATCCCGACCAGAAGGGCCGCATCGGCTATCGCCGCGACATCTATGGGCGGGATGCGGCGCTGTGGGACGCGCTGCAGGCCGCCGGGGTGGAACTGGCTGGCGTTCAGGGGTAGAGCTTTCCCTGACGAAAGCCGGGGGACCTATGGGCCACAAGATCCGCGACATCGCAGAGGCGCTTGGCGCCGAGGCGGAGGGGGATGTCGAGCTGACCGTGCGCGGCGCGGCCGAGCCTGCGGCGGCGGGGCCGGATGAGTTGGCACTGGCGATGGACCCACGCTACGGCGACGGGATCGCCAAGGGCCGGGCGCGGGCGGCGGTGGTCTGGCCGGGGGCGGAATGGCGCGGGATGGGCCTCAAGGCCGCGATCTTCGCCCCGCGCGGGCGGTTGGCGATGGCGGGGCTGACGCGGCTGATGGACCCGGGGCCAGCCATCGCGCCGGGGGTTCATCCGTTGGCGGTCGTCGATCCTTCGGCCGAGATCGGAGCCGGTGCGGCCATCGGGCCCTTCGTGGTGGTCGGCGCAGGCGTGAAGATCGGTCCGCGCGCACGGATCGCAAGCCATGTCTCCATCGCCGAAGGCGCGCGGATCGGGGCTGACGCGCTGATCCTGCAGGGCGCGCGGATCGGGGCGCGGGTGACGATCGGCGACCGCTTCATCTGCCAGCCGGGCGCGGTGATCGGGGCGGACGGCTTCAGTTTTGTCACGCCCGAGAAATCCGGGGTGGAAGAGATCCGCGAGACACTGGGCTCTCGCGCGGAAATCAAGGACCAGAGCTGGACACGGATACATTCGCTTGGCGCCGTAACCATCGGGGATGACGTGGAAATCGGCGCGAATGTCTGTATCGACCGGGGCACGATCCGGGACACGCAGATCGGGTCAGGGACCAAGCTGGATAACCTTGTCCACATCGGCCACAACGTCCAGGTGGGCCGCGATTGCCTTTTGTGCGGACAGGTCGGTATCGCGGGCTCGGCCCGGATCGGCGACCGCGTGGTGATGGGCGGGCAATGCGGGGTCAATGACAATATCTTCGTCGGCAATGACGTGATCTGCGGCGGGGCCACGAAGATCTTTACCAACGCGCCTGCGGGGCGGGTGCTGCTGGGCTATCCGGCGGTGAAGATGGAGACGCATGTCGAGATGCAGAAGGCGCTGCGCCGGTTGCCACGTCTGGCAGCACGGGTCGCGGCGCTGGAGAAGGGCGAGGCGGGCGAGGCGTCGGACGGCGAATGAACAAGGCAGAGATCGAGGCAGAGGTGATCGCGATTCTGGCCCGGCAGCTGCTTTTGCCGCCTGCCGACATCGCGCCTAATGCCGACATCGATGCGCTGGGGCTGGACAGTTTGGGCAAGGCCGAGGCGATCTTCGCGATGGAGGA
>JBJTSJ010000306.1:0-3802 GCA_046076605.1 Tabrizicola sp. | reverse complement strand
AGCTGATCGAGATCGCCAAGCGCCGCCTCCACCCGGCCCTGGCCGACAGCGTCGACTTCCAGTCCGGCGACATGTCCGACCCTGCCCTCGGCCGCTTCGACTTCACGCTCGCGATGGACAGCCTGATCTATTACCGCGACGCCGACATCGGCCGTGTCATCGGCAACCTTGGCCAACGGACCGCGCAATCCATCGTCTTCACCGTCGCACCGCGCACCACCCTTCTCATGGCGATGTGGCATGCGGGCAAGCTTTTCCCCCGGTCCGACCGCTCGCCCACGATGGTCCCGCACGACGCTGCCCGCCTGGCCCGTCACTGCCCCGGCAAACTGACCCGCGTCGGTCGCGTCTCCTCGGGCTTCTACATCTCGGAATGCCTGGAGCATCGCACATGATCCTCCGGAAGAAGCATATCGCCCGGCTTGGCGCGCGTTGGATGCCTTTCGCCGACGCGGCCTCGGAAGACCTGCCCATCGGCCAGCTCTGGCGGCTTGCCCTTTTCCAGGTCTCCGTGGGCATGGCCCAGGTCCTGCTTCTGGGCACCCTGAACCGCGTGATGATCGTCGAACTCAGCGTCCCCGCGATGGTCGTCGCGCTGATGATCTCGATCCCGATCCTCGTGGCCCCCTTCCGCGCGCTTCTCGGCCACCGGTCGGACACCTACCGCTCCGCCCTGGGGTGGAAGCGCATCCCCTACCTCTGGTTCGGCTCGCTCTGGCAGATGGGCGGCCTTGCCGTCATGCCCTTCGCACTGATCGTCCTGTCGGGCGACCAGTTCAAGGGCCCCGCCTGGGCCGGCGAAGTCCTCGCGGCGCTCGCCTTCCTCATGGCGGGCCTCGGGATGCACATGGTCCAGACCGCGGGCCTGGCCCTTGCCGCCGACCGCGCCAACGACGACACGCGTCCCCGCGTCGTCGCCATGCTCTACATCCTCTATCTCAGCGGCATGGGCCTTTCCGCCCTGCTCGTCGGCTTCCTCCTGCGGAACTACGAGCCGATCTGGCTGGTCCAGGTCGTGCAGGGCTGCGGCGCCGCAACGCTGATCCTGAACATCATCGCCTTCTGGAAACAGGAACGCGTCCGTCCGATGTCCAAGGCCGAACGCGCGGCCCCCCGCCCCGCCTTCGGCGACGCCTGGCGGCAACTGATGCAACAGGACGGCGCGCGGCGTCTTCTGGTCGTCGTCTTCCTCGGCACACTGGCGTTCAACATGCAGGACGTGCTTCTGGAACCCTATGGCGGACAGGTCCTCGGCCTCTCTGTCGCGGCCACCACCGTCCTCACTGCCCTCTGGGCTTTGGGCGCGCTTGCTGGCTTCCTTTGGGCGACCCGCCGCCTGAACCAGGGCACCGACCCGTTCCGCCAGGCGGCCACCGGCCTTCTGATCGGTGTCGCCGCCTTCTCGGCTGTGATCTTCGCCAGCCCGCTCGACAGTTGGGTCGTCTTCTACATCGGTGCCTTCGCCGTCGGCCTTGGCAACGGCATCTTCGGCCTGTCCACCCTGAACGCCGCGATGGCGCGGGCGAAAGGCGGGCTTGGCGCGGGCCTCATCCTCGGCGCCTGGGGCTCGGCACAGGCCACGGCCGCCGGGCTTGCCATCTTGCTGGGCGGCACCCTCCGTGACCTCGTCAGCCATCTTGCCGACGCCGGGCTTCTAGGACCCCTGCACGACATCAGCCTTGGCTACACCGTGGTCTACCACGTCGAGATCGCGCTTCTCTTCCTCACCCTTGCCGCCTTGGGCCCCCTGGTCCGCATCGGCATCCCGCAATCCCCTACGGACCAAGGCCAGTCGCGTCTGCGGCTGACCGAATTCCCAACCTGACAACGGAGGACCTCTGAATGGTTGGTGTCACTTTCTTCGGCAACTTCGACCTCGCGTCGCTGGCGATCTGGCTCTTCTGGGGCTTCTTCGCGCTTCTGATCTACTACCTGCAGACCGAAAACATGCGCGAAGGCTTCCCGTTCGAGAACGAGGACGGCTCCGAAGCCTCGAACCAGGCGATCTACCCGCTGCCCAAACCCAAGACCTTCATCCTGCCGCTCGGCAAGGGAACGGTCACCGTGCCTTCTGCGGAAAATGAGGCCGCCCACCGCCGCACCGACCTGGCGCTCGTGCCCTCGGGCTCGGAAGGCTTCCCGCTGATCCCCACCGGCAACCCGATGCTTGACGGTGTCGGCCCCGCCTCCTGGGTGCCGCGCCGGGACGAGCCCGAGCTTGACGCCCATGGCCATGCCAAGATCCAGCCGATGTCTGCGGTCGCCGGGATGGAAGTCAGCGCCGGTCGTGACCCGCGCGGCCTGCCGGTCCAGGCGGGCGACCTTGAGGTCGTGGGTCGCATCAAGGAGATGTGGATCGACGTGCCGGAACAGCTGGTCCGCTACCTTGAGGTCGACCTGAACTCGGGCGGCACCCGCCTGATCCCGATGACCATGGCCAAGATCTGGGCCGACCGGGTGCGGATCAACGCCATCACCTCGGACCTCTTCGCCGGCATCCCCGCGACGAAAAGCCAGACCTCGGTGACCAAGCTCGAAGAAGAAAAGATCTCCGCCTACGTGGCCTCCGGCTGGATGTATGCCAAGGGCCGAGGCTGTGTGAAAACTCAGTCAGGCATGGTCGGTCCGGGAATGATGTTCTCCCGCACGAGCAACTGAAGTACTTCGTCCTGACACGAGCCGCCACTGGCGGACTCCTGAGGATACTGTTCTCTTCAGAATCTCGAAACTGGAGTTTTCACACAGCCTCGGCCGCAAGCGCGGGTTCTGACGACGAAGGGAAGCGGCGCGCGCCCGCGCCGCTTCGTCTTACCCCAAGTGCGAAAGGGTCTGAAAATGTCAGACCATGACTTCAACTTCGAACCCCAGCCGGGTCTCCCGGCCCCCCTGCCCGCGGGCGAGGACCTGCTCTGGCAGGGCTCCCCCGACCCCTCGGTCCTCGCGCGTGAGGCCTTCAAGGCCAACTGGGTCCTGGGCTACCTTCTGGTCATCGCCGTCTGGCGGGCCTCCATCGCCTTCCCCGAGGGCGGCTTCGGCCTGTCCGTCGCCGTCTTCATCCCCTACCTCGTCCTGGCGCTCGCCGCCTACGCCGTGATCCGCCTCCTGGCCCGCGCCGTGGCAAAGGCCGCGATCTACTCGATCACCTCGAACCGGGTGATCCTGCGCATCGGGGCCGCGCTCCAGGTCACCTGGACCGTCCCCTTCACCAAGATCGCCAGCGCCTCGCTGGCCACCCGGCCCATCACCGGCACCGGCACCATCGCGATGGAGCTGACCGACGGCCAGCACATCTCCTACCTCGCGCTCTGGCCGCACCTGCGCCCCGGCTTCGCCCGCAAGGTCCAGCCCGCCTTCCGCTGCATCCCCGATGCCGCGCAAGTCGCCCGGATCCTGTCCGACGCCGCCCAGACCCGCGTGAACGAACCCGTCGTCACCTTCTCGGCCCCCGCGGCCGTCGCGGCGGAGTGATCCGATGTCCACCATGAAAGCACTCGCCGCCCGCCAAAGCCCAGAACGGGAGATGATCCCGCGCGCGCTCCTCTGGGCCATGCTGGCGCTTGCCCTCTCGGCGCTCGCCATCACCACCTTCTCGGTCCTCACCAAACGCCCCCACGCAGGCACCCCGCCCGCCGGGAAACTGGTCGCCGAACGCGAGCTGATCCTGGAAGGCAAATCCGCCCAGGCCGTCACCGTATACTCCGCCGACGGCACCCTCATCGCCGACATGGACCACGGCGGCTTCGTCACCGTGATCCAGAACGCCATCCAGCGCGCCCGTACCGTCGCGCGCGTGGAAGGCAAC